>JAFGVG010000427.1 GCA_016938095.1 Bacteroidales bacterium | reverse complement strand
TGGATCTGGACCAGACTATCGACAAATTTTTCCCTGAAATAGTACAGGCCGAAAGCATTACCATCCGGCATTTGCTCAGCCACAGAAGCGGCATACACAATTTTACAAACGATGAGTCCTATCTCACCTGGAACACCCAACCCAAAACCGAAGGCGAAATGCGGGAAATAATTGCAAAGGCAGGAATCGACTTTGAACCTGGCAGCAAGGCCTCGTATAGTAACTCCAATTTTGTTTTGCTTACCTATATCCTGGAGAAAAGTTTCGGAAAATCTTATCTGGAATTGTTGACAACGTATATTGTTGATCCGTTGCGACTCGAAGACACTTATCTGGGTGGAAAAATAAATGTACAAAAAAACGAATGCAGGTCGTATAGTTACCTGGAAACCTGGCAGAGAGCGCCCGAAACCGATATGTCGATTCCCCTGGGGGCAGGGGCTATTGTTTCCACCCCGGTGGATATGGTAAAATTCAGCGATGCCCTGTTTGGCGGCAGACTGGTGAAACAGGAAAGCCTCGATCAGATGATGGAGATGAATGATAATTATGGACTGGGATTAATGCCCATACCGTTTTATGATATTAAGGGATACGGACACGGCGGTGGCATTGATGGTTTTTCATCGATCCTCTGTCATTTCAATGAGAACAATGTTTCGTATGCCATGACAATTAACGGGGCCAACTTTAATATCAACAATATTTCAATTGCGGTGTTAAGCGCGGTTTATAACAGGGCATTTGATATTCCCTCTTTCAACACATTTGAAGTCGACACGGCTGATCTTGAAAAGTATGTCGGTATGTATTCGTCTGCACAGCTTCCGCTGAAAATAACCGTTACCAGGGTTAACAAAACACTTATCGCACAAGCTACAGGACAGTCGGCATTTCCACTTGAGGCAACCGGTAAGGATGTATTCGCATTTGAACAGGCAGGGGTAGTAATGGAATTTTCTCCCCAGGAAAATAAGATGGTATTAAAACAGGGTGGGGGAAAATTTGATTTTAAAAAAGATTGAAACAGTAGACTTGTATGGCAATTTCACAAATCGCAAAATTTGCACTTTTCGCAGTGGTGTTACCCAGGTTGATTTATTTGAGAATAGCCCAGGGTATACTGCTCGCAATGATTGTTTGTCAGTCTGCTACTGCGCAGAAATACCAACGGGTTGAAAATACCCATTCCATTAAGTCCACTTTCCTGGGATTATCGTATGCCTATGAACACGGTTATGCAAGGGAATCGGCCTTAAACTTCGAATTGGCTGTCGCAGGTGGATTCGGCTCAAGTTTTATCCGCGGCAATTACTGGCTTATCGGTCCGGTTCTAAGGCTGGAAAACAGGTATTACTACAACTACCTGTATCGAATGGAAAAAGGGAAAAAAACAGTTAATAATGCGGCAAACTATCTGGCATTGTCTGCAGATTATGTACCCGGAATCAGCATTGGCAAAAATGCCGAAGCGGTGAGAAGTTTTACATTATTATCGAAGTGGGGGTTAAAGCGGGCAATGGGGAATCACTTTATTTTCGAGTTTGCAGCAGGACCAGGTGCCATGTATTCGGAGACTGACGGTTGGAGTTTTGCATTGGCTATTGATCTCAAATTTGGCTATACTTTTTGATTGCAAATATTAAACGTCTTTTAATGTCATGAAATTCCGATGGCTGATAACCATATTCTGTCTGGCATTCCTGAATAGCTTATATGCTCAGGATGGTTTTTTTCAGCGACTAGCAGCAGCTGCTGTTGAATTGACAAAACAGGAAGTAGTGTACGACCCGGGTTATTATTCCATTTCCTATCCCAATGGCGATATTCCGCGAGGCAGGGGCGTATGCACCGACGTGGTGATAAGGGCTTACCGGGCCTTAGGTATTGATTTGCAAAAGGAGGTTCACGAAGATATGAAACTTCATTTCAATAAGTATCCGAAACTGTGGGGACTGAGTACAACCGACCGGAATATCGATCATCGCAGGGTACCCAACCTGATGATTTTTTTTGAACGGCATGGCAGGGTGAAAACAATAAGCACGAATCCGGCAGATTACCTGCCCGGCGATATTGTTTGCTGGAACCTTGGTGGCGCTGTTACCCATATAGGCATTGTTTCGCACAAGAAATCAGCAGATGGAAAGCGTTTTCTGATGGTTCACAATATCGGAAGAGGCCAGGTGCTGGAGGACTGTCTTTTTAGTTTCAGAATTATCGGCCATTATCAATACCCGTTGGAATGAGCAAGTGGAGAACGAAAAGCGGTTATGAAATTATTCAGTTGCTTGCCGGACGCAGCAATGTATTTTTATTGACAAACGGTGACAGAAATGTATTGATTGACACATCGGTTTCCCGAAACTGGAAAAAGCTGCAGCGGGCACTTGACCGACGGCATATCAGTAACCTCGATGCCCTGATTCTTACGCACGCCCATTTCGACCATGTCGCCAATGCAAGCCGTATTAAGTCGAGGTACAATACCTATGTCGTGGTGCAAAAGCTGGAGGCTCCCTACCTGCAAAAAGGGGAGATGAAGATTCCCGGTGGCACTGTTTTTTTTACCCGCATGTTGATGCAGTTGATTGTATGGCTAACAGGCATCATTAAAATTACCTATGAGCCTTGTGAACAGGATGTTCTGGTTGACTCGGTTTACGACTTCAAAGGCATTGGTTTTAATGCTTACCTGATGCATACACCCGGACATACCCCGGGTTCGATGAGTCTGGTTGTAGATGATGAAATTGCCATTGTGGGTGACGCCATGTTTGGTGTTTTCAGGCATTCGGTATTTCCCCCTTACGCCGAGGATGCTGATTTGATGGTAAAAAGCTGGGGTAAACTGCTGGAAACGGGTTGCCATAGTTTCTTACCGGC
>JAFGVG010000426.1 GCA_016938095.1 Bacteroidales bacterium | reverse complement strand
GAAAGAATTTTCGGTTGCCCTTATCAACGGGATTATCTTATCGGCACTGATCTTTCTGTACAACCTGATTTTCAGCGATTCATTCGCGCTTACAGCTACTGTAAGCATAGCCCTGTTTTCGGTTATCCTGTTCGCATCGGTTTTTGGCACCCTGGTGCCGCTGGTGCTGCAAAAATTCAACGTTGATCCTGCCCTGGCAACCGGACCTTTTATTACCACAACCAACGATATCATCGGGCTTTCGATATACCTGGTGATGGGACGATTGATGTATGGCGTGTTTTAACCGGCTGTCATATAAATATGCAGCATTTTTCATATATTTGTCTGAACCCTATTACCGACAATACCAAATTCCTGTTATTTAAATTTTAAAATCAACTTGTTATGATCATGAAAAGAAAACTGTTAACATACCTGCTACTTGTAGCCTTTGCAGGCGTACACGCACAGGTAACCGAGGCTGAGAAACTGCTCAAAACCCAAAAAGAGGATTCTCTTATGGGTTGGAAACGAGGCGGTGTCATCAACATCAACACTGCACAAACATCGCTCACAAACTGGGCATCGGGTGGACAAAGTTCAGTAGCCATCAATGGTTTGCTCAGCCTTTATGCCCACAACAAGCAAGAAAAAAGCCTGTGGGAAAACTACCTCGACCTGGCTTATGGAACGCTGAAGCAAAAAGATCAGGACTGGTGGAAAACCGACGACCGAATCGATTTTACCTCAAAATACGGTTTGAAAGCTGCCGACAAGCTGTATTACGCTGCCTTGCTGAACTTTAAAACGCAACTGACCGACGGTTTTAATTATCCGAACGACAGCGTGGTAATTTCACGCTTTATGGCACCCGGTTACCTGCTTGCCGCCCTTGGTATCGATTACAAACCCAGCGAAAACTTCACGATATTCTTTGCTCCGCTGACCTCAAAACTCACCTTTGTAAGTGATGACGACCTGTCCAATGCCGGTGCTTTTGGTGTGGACCCGGGTGATCATGTCAAAAGCGAAGTGGGTGGCTATCTCCGTGCATTCATGAAGATGAACCTGATGGAGAACATAGGACTCCAGACCAAACTCGATCTCTTTTCGAATTACCTGAAAGATTTTGGCAATATTGATGTAAGCTGGGAAACCCTGTTATCGATGAAGGTGAATAAATTCATTTCTGCTACAGTGTCAACGCACCTTATATATGATGATGACATTGGCATTGTGGATGAAGATAAAACTGACATCAACGGCGATCCCAAGGTGTATTTCTCAAAAGTCCAGTTTAAGGAAGTACTGGCCATTGGCTTCTCTTTACAATTCTAACCCCCTAAAATCATACCTATGAAAATCGTACAGGAATTCAAACAATTTGCCGTGAAAGGCAACATGGTTGACATGGCCGTTGGTATTATCATCGGCGGTGCATTCGGCAAAATTGTCAGCTCACTGGTTAACGATGTTATTATGCCACCACTGGGATTGTTGCTGGGCGGCGTAAATTTTACCGACCTGAAGCTCAACCTTAAAGCCGCCAGCGTGGACGAAGCCGGAAATGCCATTGAGGCTGTCACCCTCAATTACGGTACGTTTATCCAAACGTTTATCGACTTTCTGATCATTGCCTTTGCCATATTCATCATGATTAGGGCCATGAATAACCTTAAGAAGAAAGAGGAAGCCGCACCTGCAGCACCTCCCGAGCCTACCACACAGGAAAAGCTCCTCACCGAAATAAGGGATGCACTGAAAAAATAGCCAGCCATTGGTGCCTTATTCTAAGGCATACCCACGCTAAGAGGGTGTGTAAAAAGTCCTGAAATCGAAGCCGTCATTGCGAACGAAGTGAAGCAATCTCCTCACTAAGCGTAGTCCCCATGCTAAGCTTAGTCTCCATGCTAAGCGTAGTCTCCGACTACGCTTTTTTGTACCCGCCATTTATCACCTTCCTCAACAAATCACCTCGTATGGTCATCACTTTGACGGGATTCATCAGAAAAAAAAGTATCGAAACGTCAAATTCTTTATTATTGTATAGGATTTTACCGCTATGCAAAGTCTTTTTTTAGAACCGACCAATTACACCCCGCAGGTAGCCTTCGAAACCAGCGGAAATATGTATATCCGCGGGCGTTCGCTAATGCTCGATGCCATTCACTTTTATAATCCGCTTATCGATTGGGCATCACGCTTGAACACGCCAAAGGTTACCCTGACCATCGAACTGGATTATCTTAACACAGCTTCTTCAAAAAAAATGCACGAGCTGTTAAAAATTCTTGACGTCGAAAACCAGAATATTAAAGAGTTTCTAGTATATTGGGCCTATGAAGCTGACGACGAAGACACCCTGCTTGAAGGCCAGATCCTCGAAGAGCGATTAAAAAAGGCAGTTTTTGTATATCAGGAACTTGCCGGAGTATAAAAAGAGAAAAAGCAGCCCTATGGAAAATACAATTCATTGCCCGATTCTGGAAGATTGCCCTATCTACCTGAACAATGTCTGCCATAACGAGATGGTTGGTCTCACTTACAGAAGCCTGTACTGCCTGCAGGGCAACAAAAAGTACAAGCAATGCAAAAGATACCAGGCCTATCTTAAGCTGGGGAAAGAAGCCTCCCGTAAGGTGTTACCGAATTCGCCCATGAGCCTTGAGGAAATTGCCAGTTACCACCCCACCATCTGACCTGAACAACACAGTTTTTTTAAACCACTTCGCTGTTCACTTAGGTATCGGTATTGCGCCTTACCAGCATGTAAAAATCATTGTCGAGCGGTAAATATCCCTGGTCGTAGCAAAAATAATAAACCGTTCCTTTTTGGGTGGTATACAAATGGGTTATAAACCCGAAATCAAAACCTTTTTTAACCAGCCGCGATTTGTGCAACCTGATTTTCCCTTCGGGGTTCAGTGCTGCCATGATGTTACGGTTCCTTTTCAGAATACCGTTCACCTTTCGTATATACTGACTCCCCTCACCGCTTTTTAACTTGTTGTTGTAAGTGTTCCGGCAGGCATCGGAACAAAACTTCTTATCGGTTCGGCCGTGTAACACTTCCCCGCATTCGAGACATTTTCTTTCCATAAACTATTGCTTTGATATATTGTATTTTATTCGTTTGTACACGCGTACAAACGTTTACATCCGCTTACAAATGACAATAAACAATTAAAAACCGAATCACCTGAACCGTTGTAAGTTACTTTGAATCGTCAAAACGAACAAATCATTCTTCATTAATTTTTAACCTTAAATTCAAGTATTATGAACAGCTTACGCAACAAAGTTCAGTTGATCGGTAACCTCGGTCAGAACCCCGAAATCCGTACCTTCGAAAACGGAAAAACCATGGCCCGTTTTTCAATGGCAACCACTGATTCCTACCTGGATGGCAACGGGAAAAAAATCACCGAAACCCAGTGGCATAACGTGGTGGCCTGGGGGCCTGTAGTTAAAGTAATAGAAAAGTACCTTCTCAAGGGCAGTGAGGTGGCTGTGGAGGGTAAGCTAACCCACCGTTCTTACGATGACAAAGAAGGTAAAAAGAGTCAGATCACCGAAGTGGTACTTTCTGATATGGTGATGCTACGGACCAAATCAAAGCAGGAAGACTAACCCGGACTGTCAGACAGCAACATGCTTCTGATTTCTTCAAAAGTTCCGGCCACTGCATCAGCGCCGGCACCCTGCAACAAAGCTTTATCAAAGCCGGTTGTTATGCCTGTAACATAACAGCCGGCAGTTTTTGCCGCTTTTATGCCATTGGGAGAATCCTCTATTACCATTACTGAAGATCCCTTAACGTCAAGCATGGTGAGCGCTTTTATATAGGGCTCGGGAAAGGGCTTATGACAGACCGTGTCTTCTCCAAGCACTGTCAGGTCGAACCACCTGCGTATGCCGAATTTCCGGTCGGACAAATCCAGGTCGGCTAGGGTTGCTGACGAAACCAGGCCAAGTTTCAGAAAATGACCACGCGCCCAGGCCAGGAAATCGAATACCCCGGGTATGGCCTCTAATTCATTCACAAGCCCGAAGTAAACCTTTCGCTTGCAGGCATCGAGCTCTTCGGTGGTATACCTGCCGCCACAAAGCTTGCCGGATACATACTGCCAGAAAGTTAAATCGGGACTTCCTTTATAGGCATCAAACAGCCATTCGGGGTAAGCTATCCGGTAGCGTTCAAGCGTAGTTTTTTTTGCCCGCGCATGCAATGCTTCGGAATGGATGATCACACCATCGAGATCAAAAAGCAATACCGTGATATTCCTGTTCATACTTGTCAAAAGTAATAAATATAACCTGGCAGACAATTCGATAAAAAATCATAACGCTTATTTGTGCACATTTTTGCCTAACTTCCCGCTTTATACCGGTAGGATAATGTCAGCCATTTATCAACATAATTCTTGCCCATTCTGTAAGCCCGACATACAGCAATCGGTTTTTTATGCCCGAGATGGTTTTATGGCTATCTGCAACATTGCGCCTGTACTTCCGGGTCATTCACTTATAATCCCGGCCGCACACTATACCAGTGTGCTGGAACTCGATGAAAAAGCCCTGCTGGCTTTTTTTCAAACCGCACAAATGGCGTCAAATATCCTATTGAAGGCCTTTCATACAGATGCATTCGACTGGTCGTTGCAGGAAAAACCCGAAGCCGGACAAACCATTGAACACCTTCACCTGCATATTGTTCCCCGCCTAAAAGCCGATCTGCCAAATCCCGGCGACTGGTACCCGCTGCTGCAGCATAATGACAAGGTAATAATCGACAGCCTGAAACGGCCTCGTCTCGATGCCGAAGCCATGGCTAACATTGTAAAACACCTGCGGGAAATTGCCGGCGGATTGTGAGGACTGACTTCCGGCAGCCTATTGACATTCTGCCAAATAAATCATATCTTTTCCAACATATAAATCAACCACTCAACCAATCATACATTAATCCCCCACCCCATGAAACTATTTATCATTGTTGCCTGGATTAGCGGCATCCTGGCTGTAGTGCTGATGATCCTGGGAATCGTTTCCCTTATTTTGGGCAATAACCTATTAGGTGTGCGACACGAAGCCAATTTTTACGTGATGGCCAGCAGCCTTCTGTTGCTTGCCATCTTATGCGTACTGGCACAACAGGGTTGTAACCAGCAGAAAAGCTAATCCACGCTTTTTCTTCGTTTATTTCTTGGCGGAGGAACCGGATCGTAACCTTGTGTCCCCCAAGGATTACAGCGTAGTATGCGCCATATGGCCAGCAAACTGCCCCTGATAATGCCATGTACCTGCAGTGCTTCAATGGTATACTGCGAACAAGTTGGCACATGCCGGCAACTATTTGGCAATAAGGGTGATATGAAATACCGGTAAGCCTTTACCGGTAGAATCATCAGCCAGATGATGCCTTTATGTATCATCCGAAACAGGTTCATACCTTATTCATTTCCTGAATACTCCACAAAATTTCTTTCGGTTTCATAAAGCACCACCTGTATGGTATAACAGGTTTCGATTTTTTCCCTGAGGATATTCCATATGGCAATGGCTATGTTTTCGGCCGAAGGAATGGTATTCCGAAACTCCGGAACATCTACATTCAGGTTCTTGTGATCGTAACGGTCAACAATGTATTCATCCAATATGTCCTTGAGTTTTTTCATGTCGAACACATAACCTGTTTCAGGATCCACCTCGCCCGTAAGTTTCACCACCAGGTCGTAATTATGTCCGTGGTAATGGGGCAGACTGCACAGTCCAAATACTTCCTCATTCCGTTTATCGTCCCACGCGGGATTGAATATCCGGTGAGCGGCATTAAAATGCACTTTGCGGCATACGGTTACTTTCATGACTCAGTTGG
>JAFGVG010000066.1 GCA_016938095.1 Bacteroidales bacterium | reverse complement strand
GGCATTGGGGTAAAGCGGATTATCGGGTCCGTGGTTATGAATGGCCAGCCTGATGTCGTATGTTTTGACCTTTTTTTCCACATAGGGAAGCAATGCGTAATCGGGTGCGCCAACAATCATGTTTACGCCCGCCATTTTGGCGTATTCAAACGCCTGGTCAACAAATTCGTTGGTTTTCATGTAAATAACACCCAGGGTATACACCTCAATTCCCGCGTTCCGGAACTTATCGAGTACCGCTTTTATTTGCTCCTGATTACTGTTGTAAGGCAGATGAAAGTCCTTTACCGACAGACACTTAACGCCTATCCGCTGCATCATGGCAATGGTCTGTTCCACGGTGAATTCCCTGAAAGTATAACCTGCCATGCCCAGGGTGAATGCATCTCCCGGTTTGTCCGAAGTTACCCGTGGCAAAGGGTTCCCGTAAAGGCTGGTAAAACCAGTGGCTGCAATGGCTGTTGCAGCTGTACTCAGGAATTGTCGACGTGTTTTCATAGCTGACGGAACAATTATTTGTTGTGTAATCATCAGCAAGGTAATGGTTTTTTGCGTTTGGTCAAAGGTTTTTGAATTTATCATCCATGCTATCGTCGAACCACTTGTCAATCATGGATTTTCTGAATCGCCACTCTCTACCGAGTTTAGCTGCCGGTATTTTTTTCTCCTGGGCCCAGATATAAACAGTCTGTGGTTTTACCCTGAGATACTCGGCAACTTCCTCAAGCGTCATAATTCTGTCGTTATTGTCCATTCTCTTTGTTGAAAGTGTCCTTTTTGTCTTCTGCTGTTGGCGTCTGATTATCAATGGAAGCATCTCCTTTTGAGGGATCAAAGAGCTGCCCGATCGAATGAATGACGGCAATATAAAAATTACCCTCGCGGTGCCGGAATAACTCAAATGGCATATCCCGACTCCCTACAAAAGGTCTGAGATTCCATGCGAGCTGTGAACTCACAAAGGCAAAAATAACAATCCAAACCTTGAAAATATTCATGCCAAGCCTCGGATAGATGTTTTTTTTCTCGCACGAAAAGGTGAGTCCGCGGATGATGGTTCGTATGGTGAATATGCCGGAAAAAGTGAAAATGCCTACGTGCAGCAATTTTAAAAAGGCGTAATTGTCACTGGTGATCATGAAAAATACGACAATGGGGGCAAACGACAGGGTAATGGTCGAAAAAACAACAAAACCGGAGAGGATTACATTGGCCATCTGATAAACCGTCATGGTGGAACCGATCATGTATTGGATAACATAAAGTGCCGGGAAGCAAATAATCAGCGAAAGCAATATCAAACAGGGGATCTTTACTCCTGTAACCAGACTTTGTAAAAGGCCATTGTAACTGCCCATAACAATGCCATATACCAGGGTGAACAAAACGATAACCAATAGCTGGTGCAACACAAACTTCCGGGACAGACTTGAATTGTCGAGCATCTCAAAAAACGCATCGCTTTGCTGAAAAACTTTAAAAATGGATAAATCAGTTTTCATGGTGTTTTTGTTTACAATATTAGGACAATAAAATATAAAATACAATAAAAAACAATAATAAATAATAAAATACAGTAATAAACAGTAATAAAAATACACGAGGATAGGTCATTTAGTTGTCCCCTATGTCTTAAAGGCTATGCAATCAATATTATGAGTGTTGCGTTCCTAAAAGTGAACAAAAGATGATAAACGCTGTCGATTAATTGGTTATATTTAGCTGACGAAACCATACGTAAACCTATGAAACAAGCATTTTTAACTTTTAAAGAACTCCCGTTTCAACTGAAACATGCGGGTTTTTGTCTTTTTCCGGAAATGAGCCGTATCGGAATCATCCGTTTACTGGTTATTTCGGTATTGTTGATTTCGGCAAACAGTTATGGTCAGAAATTCAATGGGTTGGCACTTACGCCACCCATGGGCTGGAACAGCTGGAATAAGATTGCCTGTGACGTTAACGATAAGATTCTGCGTGAAGCAGCGGATGCCATGGTTAGTTCGGGCATGAAAGATGCCGGGTACACTTATATTGTCGTGGATGATTGCTGGCATGGCAAACGCGACAGCCTTGGATTCATTCACGAAGACCCTGAGCGGTTCCCTTCGGGAATAAAGGCCACCATTGATTATATTCATGCCAAAGGGTTGAAGTTTGGCATTTACTCGTGTGCCGGCAATACAACCTGTGCCGGACGGCCAGCCAGTCGCGGACACGAATACCAGGATGCGCTTCAGTATGCCAAATGGGGCGTTGACTACCTGAAGTACGACTGGTGCGATACCGAAGGCCTTAGTGCGGTTGGGGCCTATACGACCATGCGCGATGCATTATCTGCAGCAGGAAGACCTGTTGTATTCAGTCTCTGTGAATGGGGAACCTACAAACCCTGGCTTTGGGCGAAAGATATCGGACATTTGTGGAGAACCACAGGCGATATTGCCGCCAAATTCGATTCCAATGTGGATCATGGCAGCTGGACTTCGTGGGGCGTTTTATCAATACTGGATATGCAGGAGGGTTTGCGGCAGTATGCAGGTCCCGATCACTGGAACGATCCCGATATGATGGAAGTTGGCAACGGCATGACTGTTAACCAGGACCGCGTGCATATGTCCATGTGGTGTATGTTGGCTGCTCCGCTGATGGCCGGGAACGATATTGCAAATATGTCCGATGAAACAAAGGAAATACTCACAAATAAGGATGTGATTGCTGTTGATCAGGATGTGCTGGGCATTCAGGGGTTTAAATTTGCTGCCAAAGACAGCGTGGAAACCTGGTTTAAGCCATTGGCAGGCGGCGACTGGGCTGTATGTTTTTTAAACCGTTCGAAAAAACCTGTTGAGGTAAGTTTTGACTGGGTGGCAACGCGGGTTTACGACGATCTGGCCAAAAGAGACCTGAATGCCGGTGAAACGGAGTATTCCTTGTTCAATATCTGGACAAAAGCCGTGGATGGCACTACTAAAAAGGCATTGAAAGCAATGGTTCCGGGTCATGATGTGCTCATGTACCGGTTAAAAAAAATCTAGCGAACACCGCATTATTGCTGCTGAGCTAACCGATTTCATCCGAAAACTGAAAAACTGGTAATAGGCAAGCGTAGGTACAAAATTGCAGTCAACTTAAAACAATCCGGGCGGATCGGTTGTAGGTGCCATACGCTGTTATAATATCGTTATGCCATGAAAAAGTTTCTGACGTTTCTTTTGTCTGTTCTGACGGCAATTTTTTCGCTGAAGGCCCAGCAACCCGAACAAACAATACCTTCTGATATCCGGGAAGTTCTTATGGAAGCCATAGCTGCAGCCAATGGTGAACAGGCCGATTTCGAATCGTTGCTGCTGGAGCTTGAGCAACGTATGGATAATCCGGTGAATTTAAACACAGCCGGAGCAGATGAATTGCGCAGTATACCGTTTCTGACCGAATTTCAGGTGGCCAGCCTGATTGATTACCGCAACAGGCATGGGCAATTTCTGTCGGTTTATGAATTACAGGTTGTTTATGGTTTTACGCCGGAAGTCATCAGCCTTTTACTGCCTTTTGTATGTGTCGTTCCGTCATCGCCGGCCAGGCTAAAGCGAAATGATACGGTTGTGGCCGCTGTGAACCACAAGCTTTGGATACGTACACAACGTACGGTTCAAAAAGCCAGGGGCTATAGGGCTATTGACCCCGAAACGCAAAAGCCACGATACCCCGGAAGTCCCTGGTTGCTGAACGTTCGTTACGGAGCAGAATGGAACAAAAAGTACAGTGCCGGTGTCACACTTGAAAAAGATCCGGGCGAAACCTTATTCAGTGGTTCAAACCGGGCAGGTTTCGATTACTATTCGGCACATATTATGGTACGCGATGTGGGAGCGCTCAGGTCGCTGGTTGTTGGTGATTACAGGCTGGCTTTCGGGCAGGGGCTGACGCTTTGGAATGGCATGGCTCCCGGAAAATCTTCTCTGCCGTTGAACATTGTCAAGCGTCAGGATGCGATAAAGGCCTATGCGTCGAACGATGAAAACAACTATTTCAGGGGGAGCGCAGCCAGCATAAGTTGGAAACGAATTATGGCAACCGGCTTTTTCTCATCGAAAAGTCGCGATGCCAACATTGTAGATACCCTTGAAGATGGAGGGGTTTTAATTTCTTCTTTTCAGGAAAGCGGGTATCACAGGACAATCGCTGAGGTTGAAGATGAAAAATCGGTACGCGAAACGGTTGCCGGAGGTAACCTGTTATACCGGGGCAACCATGTAAAAGTGGGTACTACTTTGTTGTATACCTGGCTGAATAAGGAACAGAAACGGGGAGACGACCCTGACGACCGGTATGATTTTGCGGGCGATGAACTGTTGAACTGGGGAGTCGATTATTCGTTGGTAATTAAACGCTTACAGTGTTTTGGCGAAACATCAATGGGCAATGGATACCTGGCAACGGTTAACGGGCTGCTGATGAATGTAAATAAATATGCTTCGTTTTCGTTGCTTTACCGGAACTATGCAAAGGGGTATTTCAGTTTTCACTCCTCGGCATTTTCCGAAGGTTCGCCGGATGCCAATGAAAGCGGATTTTATGCGGGAATGATATTGCATCCTTTTCCCAACTGGAAAATATCGGGCTACGCCGATTTTTACAGATTTCCGTGGCTGCGGGGAAATCTCCCTGCCCCGGCTTCAGGTAGCGATTATCTGTTACAGGCCGATTATAAACCCGCAAAAAGCGTGGCCATGTACCTGCGCCTAAAAGCCGAATGGTCACCTGTAAGCGAAGCAACAGTCGAGGCGGGTGTGCCCCGGACAGGCGAAAGACGTTACACGGGTTTAAGGTATCATATTTCGTACCGTGTTAACCGTAAACTGGAAATGCAAAACCGCATGGAATGGGTGCAGGTCGATCCTTCCGACGGGTCAGCATCGCAGGGGTATATGGTTTATCACGATGCGTCTTATCGCTTCGGGGCTTTGCCCATGCGTCTCGATTGCAGACTGGCGTGGTTCAGTACCGGCGATTAT
>JAFGVG010000425.1 GCA_016938095.1 Bacteroidales bacterium | reverse complement strand
TTATGGTCTGAATCAAATGATTAGATTTAAAACGAAACCGGGAATTTTGTTTACCGCCTTGTTTTGGTGTTTCATCCTGCATGGTCAACAGGATAAGTTGCCGGAAAATCTTGTACAAAAAGATGCACAGGTAACAAAGGTGGGAAACGGTTATTTGTTTACGGAAGGGGCATCGGTTGCACCCGATGGCAGTGTGTTTTTTACCGATCAGCCAAATAATCGCATTTTCAGGTGGTACGAAGAGGGAGAGATTCATCTATTTGCCGACAGTGCCCAACGTTCAAATGGAACATGGTGCAATCGCCGGGGGTACCTGTATTGTTGTGCCGATGAGCACAACCGCATAATCCGTTACTCTCCCGATGGAAATATGGAAATCATGTATGAGGGATTGTATGAAGGACGTCGCTTAAACGGTCCAAATGACTTATGGGTTGATGCAAGGGGAGGGATTTACTTCACCGATCCGTATTATCACCGTAATTACTGGGAGTCTGAGCGTGGGCAGGAAATAAAAGTCCAGGGGGTTTATTATGTAAGTCCTTCGGGGAAACTTGTACAGGTTATTGACGATCTGGAACAACCCAATGGAATTGTAGGGACACCCAATGGTAATTATTTATACGTGGCAGATATCAGAGCTGGTGTTACCTGGAGGTATAGGATCAATAGCGATGGCAGTTTGCAGCAAAAAACCCGTTTTGCTCCTGCAGGTTCCGATGGTATGACCATTGACCGGAAGGGGAACGTGTATCTGACTTCCGGTAAAGTGTTGATTTTTGATAAAAATGGGAATCCGGCAGGGGAAATCGCATTGGCCGAGCATCCGTCGAATGTTTGTTTTGGCGGTAAAGATCGAAGGACCCTGTTTATCACCGCCCGCACATCGGTTTATACACTGAAAATGAAAGTGAAAGGTGTGATGTAGCCTGAAAAATTCAAAAATGGGAAGGTAAGGATCACTGACTTTTTCTTACCCAATGCCGCGGTTTTTCTCTTTCTTTGTGGAATTTTTTCGGGTTTTCAGAATTTCGATGGTTTTCCGGTATCCTACTTCAAACAATTCTGGAGCTTTTTTTAGGTCGAACATACTGTAGGAAATTATCTCGATGGGTTCGATATAGATATCAAACAGGTGTTCTTTTGTCTTTACTTCGGAGGCTATGGCCAGGTGAAATGATCGCTCGGCAATGTGAACCATACCGTTTAGTTTATTGGTTGGCCCGGTTGGATTGATATACACGCCAATCAGTTTCCGGCATTTGCCGAGCAATGGTTCGATGGGCATATTGTTCATCACTCCACCGTCTACATAAGGGATTTTGTTGATGATGACGGTTTCGAACAGCACAGGCACGGTGGAGGATGCCATGATGGCGTCTATCAGGTTACCTGACTGAATGTATTCGCTTTTACCTTCGATCAGATTGGTGATTGTTACTACCAGTGGTGTTTTCAGCTGTTCGAAAGTTGTGGCATGCAGATTCTTTTTCAGGGTATCGCGTAAGCCGGTCGCCTTAAATATTCCGGTTTTGGGCATGGTGATCTGCACCAGGTCGAGAATGCTTTTTTTACTGGTATAGATGGCCAGTATTTCTTCGGGGGAGTATCCGTCGGCATACAACGCACCGGCTATTGCTCCCGCACTGACGCCCGAAATAATATCGGGTTTCATGTCCAATTCCTCAAGTGCCTTAAGTACGCCAAGGTGTGTAAAGCCGCGTGCTGCACCTCCGCTTAATACCAAACCAATATTGTAATCAGGTGATTTCATGCTTAATTCTCTTACCCGCTTTACGGATATATTTTTCGGTTAATTTAATAAAGGGTTTTTCGCCTTTGGCCAGAAACTTTACTTCAACGGGCAGGTAAAAAAGGACCTTTTTAAGCTGTTTGTCAACTGATTGACACTCCCTGATTTTTACGGCATCTTTCTCGGTTATGACAACAATGCTGTTTTTTTTACCATGGGCGCTGAACCGCTCGGCAACTCGCTTTAAATCATACCGGGTGAATTGATGATGGTCGGGGAAAACTATTTCTTCGGTAACATCAACCATCTCATGCAGAAATTTTCGCAACGGTGTGGGATTGGCAATGCCTGTTACCAGCATAACCCCGTTTTGCTTTTTTCGCAAGGCTTTAAAAGAAACAGGGTCTTTTTCGTGGTATTTTTTTGGGAAAACAGGTTTTAAGGATCCATAAGCATATCGGGTAAAGAACACTTTCTGCACGGGTGTTGTGTTCAGTCTGGATTCGAAGAGCTTTCGCTGTTGTGGTGAAAGCTGATCGGGGCATTTGGTAACGATAATAATGTCTGCCCTTTGTATGTTCTTTGCCGGTTCGCGCAGGTTACCTGCCGGTAGCAGGGCGTCACTGAAGACGGGACGGGTAAAGTCGACCAGTAACAAAGAGAGGATGGGTGTTACATACCGGTGTTGAAAAGCATCGTCAAGTACAATGAGGTCGAGTTTCCGGAATTGTTGCTGAAGTACCCGGATACCATTTACCCTGTTGCGATCAACGGCAACATGCACGTCGGGGTATTTGCATTTGATCTGCAGCGGTTCGTCGCCAACTTCTGACACCCTTGATTTATCCGATACAAGCAAAAAGCCGCTGGTTTTTCGTTTATAACCTCTGCTTAGAACGGCCAGCCGGAATTCTTCGCGGAACAGCTGCACCAGGTATTCAACATGAGGCGTTTTTCCTGTACCCCCAACGGTAATATTTCCCACGCTGATCACCGGAATGTTAAAAGTCAGCGACCGGAGGAGGCGAAGGTCAAAGAGCTTGTTACGGACCCAGACTACCAGGCCGTATAGCGGAGTAAAGGGCAGCAGCCCTGGCCGGGCGATATGTGTGAATCCGAACATGGCAACGGGTTAGTGTACTAATATTTCAAAGGGCATTCTTGCCTGGATACGGTCGCTTTGCAACAAGGCACGAATGTTCAGGTATTGTGAATAGTATCCCGAAAGTTCCCTGCGGATGAGGCGATCGCGTACGTTACCACTGAGTTCGTTCATTACCTGGGTTAAGGGATCTTCGAGTTTAGGTAATTCCACCAGGCGGTATTGTTCGAGACCGGCTTTTTCGGCAGCAATGGCAACGGCTTCGGTTAAACCTCCCAATACATCTACCAGTCCGTTTTCTTTAGCATTGACACCGCTCCATACCCGGCCTTCGCCTATTTTGTCGACATTGAGGTAGAGCATATTCCTGCCTTCGGACACCCTGTTGACAAAAGTGTTGTAGGTTTCATCGATCATTTTCTGAAGCACCAAACGTTCCGTTGGCG
>JAFGVG010000424.1 GCA_016938095.1 Bacteroidales bacterium | reverse complement strand
TGTCTGTTCAGAGAGTTCCATTTGCAAGGCTTGCGCAGTCCGAAAATGCGGAGTTTACTATTCGTAAATGAGCAATTTTCGGACAAGTGTAACGCAGCAAATGGGACTTTATGGACAGACACTAATTATGAACACAAAGATGTTATAAAATGTCATACACCACAAATAAATTCTTAAAATTCAATTAATTCATTACCTTTGCCGAAAGTTTTTAGCAATAGTGTTTGAAATAATACCCTTACCGCCAGAAGCTTTTTGTAACATATACATTACTCCATTTTGTTTTAATTTGGTTAATGTCAGTGTTTTAAGTATTTAACCAAATTAATCAGCATGAACAAATTTCAACAACCTGTAGTAAAAAGAAACAACTTTCGAACAGTAAAATCATCGCCTGCCCGTAACAGGGGACCCGTTAAGAAAACATTGAATCCGCAGCTTTTTGTCAGAAAAGCACAACCCCTGGAAGAAACCCGATTTATAGCTGAACGCATGATAAAAGACCTGCCGGTGCAGGAATCGATCATCGCCAATTTATTGCGGAAAGGGTATATTTCGCCCACCGAAATCCAGGACAGAACCATTGAACCGATATTGGAAGGACACGATTTGTTAGGCCTTGCGCAGACAGGTACTGGAAAAACAGGGGCGTTTCTTATTCCCCTTGCACATCACCTGGTAGGGAAGCTCCCCGGATACCAGGTATTGGTCATTACGCCCACGCGTGAACTGGCAGTGCAAATAGAGCAGGAATTCAGAAGTATAACAGCAGGACTTAAGCTATTCAGCGAATGTCTTATTGGTGGCACTGACGTGCGCAGGGACTTACGCAAACTTAAAGATCCCTATCACCTGATTATTGGAACGCCGGGCAGGATAACTGATATGGTACGCCAGGGAGCACTTGACCTCAGACATTTTAAAACTCTTGTGCTGGATGAATTTGACCGGTTACTGGATATGGGCTTCTCAAAAGATATTATGCAAATTGTCAGGGGTATGCATGGCCGGAAACAAACCATTCTTTTCTCGGCAACTGAAGATAAGGGTCAGCAGGCACTCATGCAACAGTTACTGAAAAGTCCTGTGGAAGTGCGTTTAAAAGGAGGAAATGAACGTGGCGACAACATTGACCAGGAGATAATCAAAGTTCCCGAAGGAGGGAGCAGAATGGACTTATTGCTTGACTTGATTGATAATCCGGTTTTTGAAAAAGTACTCGTTTTTGCTGATACAAAAAGATGGGTCAGCCGCATTTGCAAAAACCTGCGCAAAGCAGGCGTTAAAGCTGACGAAATTCATGGTAACAAATCGCAGCATTACCGCATCAACGCTCTTGAGGCATTCAGAAATAAGAAAATAAAAGTGCTGGTTGCTACCGATGTAGCCGCCCGGGGACTCGATATTGTAAATGTTTCACATGTGATTAACTTCCAGGCTCCACAAAACATTGACAGTTATATACACCGTATTGGCCGTACCGGAAGGGCAGGGAAGAGCGGTAAAGCCTTTACCTTTGTCGACTAAGGACAACAATTAATTAATGTTAGAATCCCATCTTTTTTTTTGAAAGTCACTTGACTTCGTGGTAAAATTGTAATAAATTTACATATTACTATATGAGAATAATTCTCATTAGAAATTAATTGTAGATAAGTACAAATAAACCGCAAAAAAAGTGACCATGGAAAACAATTCAGATCACACGAGCAAGTGTCCGGTTACCGGTGCTACAGGAAAACACCCGGTTGGAAGTAGCGGAACCAAAAACCGCGACTGGTGGCCTAATCAGTTGAAGCTGCATATTTTGCGGCAGCATTCTTCGCTTTCGAATCCTATGGGGGAGGCTTTTGACTATGTCAAAGCCTTTAAGGAGCTGGATTATGACGCCCTTAAAAGGGATCTTCATAAACTGATGACTGATTCACAGGACTGGTGGCCTGCCGATTTCGGTCATTACGGTCCGTTTTTTATCCGTATGGCCTGGCACAGCGCCGGAACCTACCGTATTGGCGATGGCCGTGGCGGTGCCGGTGGCGGCCAGCAACGTTTTGCACCACTCAACAGCTGGCCCGACAACGTGAACCTCGATAAAGCACGCAGGTTACTGTGGCCTATCAAACAGAAATATGGAAAGAAAATTTCATGGGCCGACCTGTTGGTGCTTACCGGTAATGTCGCACTTGAATCGATGGGGTTTAAAACTTTTGGGTTTGCCGGTGGGCGTGTCGATGTATGGGAACCCGAGGAAGATGTATATTGGGGATCCGAAAGCAAATGGCTTGGCGATGAGCAACGCTATTCGGGTGAACGCGACCTCGATAATCCCCTTGCTGCAGTGCAAATGGGACTCATTTATGTAAATCCCGAAGGCCCTGGCGGAAATCCCGATCCGCTTGCGGCAGCCAAAGATATACGCGAAACCTTTGCCCGCATGGCTATGAACGATGAGGAAACGGTTGCCCTGATAGCTGGCGGCCATACGTTTGGTAAAACTCATGGTGCCGGTGATGCAGCACAGGTTGGCCCTGAACCGGAGGCAGCACCTATTGAAGAACAGGGTTTGGGATGGAAAAGTACATTCGGCTCAGGAAAAGGTGGAGATACCATTACCAGCGGACTGGAAGTAACCTGGACCACTACACCCACCAAATGGACCAATAACTTTTTCTGGAACCTGTTTGGTTACGAATGGGAACTGGAGAAGAGCCCGGCCGGAGCACATCAGTGGCGCCCCAAACATGGTATGGGGGAAGGCACAGTGCCTGATGCGCACGATAAAGAAAAACGACATGCACCGCGTATGCTAACCACTGACCTGGCACTGCGCTTCGACCCGGTATATGAAAAAATCTCCCGACGTTTCTTTGAAGACCCCGATGCGTTTGCCGATGCTTTTGCCCGCGCCTGGTTTAAGCTAACCCATCGTGACATGGGACCGCGGTCGCGTTACCTGGGGCCCGAAG
>JAFGVG010000423.1 GCA_016938095.1 Bacteroidales bacterium | reverse complement strand
TTTATAAGTTGGTACGGAAAAAAAGTAAGTGAATTTCATAACTTAAATGTCATATAAACGATTCAGTATGGAATTACCAAAAATGCACAGAGACCTAATTACAAAAATGCTTCTGGAAAAAGTTGATGTTGCTGATGAGCAAGAACTTAGCCGTCAGGCAATCCGGCATCCGGAAGTGCTGAATGAGTACAGGTTCATGCAGCATATTTGGAATGAGGCTGCACGGTTGCAGCTTTTTGAACAAATTGATGCCCATGCCGATTGGAAAAGAATAAGCGATAAGCTGGATATTTCCGTAAACCCGAATTACCGGAAGATACCCATTGCCTCCTATTTTTTGCGTGTAGCTGCTTTGGTGGTATTGACTTTCGGTCTCTCTTATGGCTTTTATCGTTTGGTGTTGAATCACGAACAGCCTGAAACATCAGCAGGTTTTATTACTTATCAGGCACAGCAAAAACTACAGCATTTTGTTTTACCCGACGGATCCTCCGTTAATCTTAATGTCGGTTCGGATTTGACCCTGCGTGACGATTTCGGAAAGAATTCCCGTGAAGTAATTCTTGAAGGTGAAGCTCTTTTTAAGGTATTGCGCGATCCTTCCCGGCCATTCAGGGTATATACCGGTGAATCAGTCATTGAGGTTACCGGAACCGAATTTGCTGTGTGCGAGGTAAATGGTATGATACAGGTTTCGGTGTTATCCGGAACCGTTATGTTTTCTTCAACCGACAGTGTAGCACAAAAAATCAGCCTTAAAGCCAATCAATCGGGTTATCTGCATACTAACAATGACATACATGTTGAGGACCGGATTCCGGCCAATACGCTTTCCTGGAAGACAGGACATCTCAGTTTTGATCAGACACCCATTGATTCAGCCATTACAGATATAGCCCGGCATTTCCACAGGAACCTTTCCTTTGATGTTGTTCTTCAGGAAAAAATTACCGCCGAGTTTCAAGATCAGCCATTGCACGAGATTCTCAAAGAGCTTGAACTGGTTGCCGGCTTGAAATTTGATACAACAGGAACCGCACTTATTGTCAGAAAGTAGTTTTTCTGAAAATGAGCCTGCGGGAAAAATACAAGGTTTTATTTCCCGTATTACTGATCTTTTTTATGCTGAATACGGGAGTATCGATCATGGCCCAGCAGGGTCTGCTCGACACTGAGGTAAATATCCCGCATACTACTGGTGAAATAGATGATTTGTTGAAGGCTATCAGCCGTAAAGGGCGGTTTTCCTTTACGTATACTTCCCAAATTGATACACGCCGGATGGCTTCGGTTTTGCATCGCAAACAAACCGTCAGGCAGCATCTTGCTGATATTTTCCGATATGACAGCATTACCATTCTTGAGCAAAACAAAAAAATCCTGCTCGTCCCCAAAGTTGTCAGATTGCCCGAAGTTTCTACTTACCGCTCTGTCAGGGGCATCGTTATAGACAGCCGCTCGCATCGGCCTCTTCCATACAGCAGCGTATTTCTCCGAAACCAAAGCAAAGGTACCATTGCCAACGCATCCGGAAGGTTCGAAATTAAGCTGAGACCAGGAGACGCCCACGATACCCTGGGTATTTCACATATGGGTTATGAAATGAAAACCATGCCCATCAGTGAGGTCGACTCAGGTATACTGGTTGTCAGACTTTCAGCAGAACGTTTGCAGATCAGGGAAATAGTGGTGAAACCCATGGACCCTATTTACATCATTACCAAAGCCATTGAATCTGTTGTTGATAATTATGATCGTAAAGCTGCTGTATTTACCGGCTTTTTCAGAGAGGCAACCAGGCAGGACAACAAAAATGTATCGCTTTCCGAAGCGGTGATTACGGTTTATAAAGAACCTTACACTTCTTTAAGGGAAGATCAGATTAAGATATTCAAAGGTAGAAAAGGCAGCAACATCGATGAGAAGGAATTTGTTGATTTTATTGTTGAAGGAGGTTTGTATAACACCCTTCAGCTCGATATTGTAAAAAACAAGCCTACCTTCCTCGATGCTGATTACTTTGCACTTTACGAGTACCAGTTGGAAAAGGTAATTACGCATTTCAACAGGCTGACTTATGTAATTGCCTTTGATCAGCGCGAAGGTGTAAAGTATCCTTGTTACAAAGGCACGTTATTTATTGATGTCGAAACCCTGGCAATTGTCGGAGCCTCCTTTGAGCTTCCTGAAAGTGAAATGAGTTACGCTGCAGGTACCTATGTAAGAAAATCGCCACGACGAACAGGGGTTAAACCACTGAGTGCCAGATATGAAGTTTATTACCGGTTTTACAACAGCCGATGGAATTTAAGCAATGCACGCAGTGAAGTAACCATGCGTGTCAGGAGAAGAAAAGACAAGCGCCAGGACAAGTTTAACTCGGTGTTTTCATCGGTTTCTGAATTTGTAATCACCGGCAAGGATACTGTTAACATTGTTCGGTTTAAAACCGGAGAGGTTTCAAAGCCACGCGATGTGCTGGAGAAACAGATTGGCGAAACCGACCTGGAATTCTGGGGTGACGAAAATATCATTATCCCGGAAGAACCTTTGGAAAAGGCAATTACCAGGCTTGGGAGTAGAAATGCACTTTTCACAGAACGGGAGATTCAGGCCATCCGTATCGACGAAGAAAAGGAGGAGGAAAAGACCGCCGAAAAGGAACAGACAGAAAACAATGAGCAACATTAGGATGCTGGCCAGGAATAATATTGTAAAACCATTCTTATCATGATAAAAACCAAATTCAATCCGATACTCTTCCCTGCCTTTGCACTGTTATTGCTTATGCCTGCAGGCAGGGAAATGTCTCCGGATGATCTGTTTTTTTCCGGATTAACCCAAAAACTCAGTCATTATCATGAACGCTTTTTTGCCCAAAAGGCCTATTTAATGACCGACAGGTTTGTTTACAGGGCCGGAGAGGACTTATGGTTTAAGGGTTTTGTTACCGTTCCGGCACCTGGTACACCTATAAATTATGGTGAAGATTTTTTCATCAAACTATTAAATACAAATGGTGAAGAAATCATTTACCGGCGCTATCCGTTGACAGATAATCAGTCCGAAGGACGTCTGCTAATCCCCAAATCCACCATTCCCGGAAAATACTGGCTGGTGGCTTATTCAGGTTGGATGAAAAACCAATGCCCACGTGAAGTTTACCGGAAGGAAATACTGGTTAGTAAGTATTTTGAGAAGCGTTTTCATGTTGAAGTTCTATATGATAAGCTTTTATACACGGCAGGCGATACCTTAAAAGCGGTTGCTATCATTACAGATCCTGCGGGGAAAGTTGTTCCGAATGTGCATTATGAATATACAGCCGGTACTTTTGGCAAAACTGAAATCAGGGGGACAGGTAATACCGATGTAAAGGGCAAAAC
>JAFGVG010000422.1 GCA_016938095.1 Bacteroidales bacterium | reverse complement strand
GTTCTTAATATTTTACAACAGTAAAGTGTTAAAAGAAAGCTGTCTCCTTGCGGGACAGCTTTCTGCACTTATTAACCCAAAACGATAAACGACCTAATATCCGGGGTTTTGCATAGCGTCTTTTTGTACGTCCGACAAATTGGAGCCATCATTGTTCAATAAACCGTCAATAAATGACTGTGGAATGGGCCGTAAACAATGATGATCGTCAACATTGGTTGCAGCTTCGGCATTGAAAGCCTTTGCTCTTAAAACCAATTGTTTGGTACGAGCCAGATCGTCCCAACGCAGAAACTCGCCGAATAATTCGCGCGATCTTTCATTTAGAATAAAATGCAACATACGATCATAATCACTAACTACTCCAAGCTTAGTCAGTATGGCTTCGTCCGCCGCAGGAAGTGTGGTATATGAGGCAATCTGAAGATCTGATGCAGCCGTTGTTGCCGGAATGTTATTTGATTCGTAATAAGAATTCTTACTACTATACCCGTCGAAAGACTCATCAAGTCCACCGTTTGCCGCTTTACTTCCGTCTGTATGAAGTCCCCTGTCTTCTCCCTCAGTATATTGAGCCCGGGCTCTTAAAAGGTTAACTACAGTAATTGCATCCTGGTATTTTCCCTGGCGAACAAGTGCTTCTGCTTTAATCAGGTATGTTTCACCGGTCCTGGCCAATACGCCATCGCGCCGGCCCTGGCCTTTTACAGCACTACGGGAACCATCTTCATATTTTGAAATGGATACGAACCGGTTATTGCCCCAATTTTGTCCTACCCATTCCCCATCGGAATAATTTACAAATGTATTCGGCACCACCTTGCCTGTGGCAGTGTCAACAAAAGTAAAGGATCCGTTACCCAGCGTATCAGCGCCAAACCTTAAGTCGTCACTGGAATTGACTATGTAAATAATACCCAGATCTCCACTTTCGATACCATATTCATTGGTGCCGGGGTTATTAACCACGTATTTGGTTTTAAAAGATTTCCAGAAACGCGAATCGTTTACCCTGTCGAAAACATTACAGCCATATTCAGTTGTGCGACAGCGCTGGAAATCGAGGCCTCCGGCTATTGTTCGCGTCATTAAGGGAAGATTCATGTATTGTGCCGGGAAATAGCAAAATGTTCTGTTCATAAAACGTCCTTCGGTAGATGCATCACCGTTAAACTGAGCTGCCATCAAAATCTCGGGCAATTTCTCAGCCTCACAGTCAACGCCTGTAAAGTTCCACAAAGCCCTATAATCAGAAGCCAGGGGACGCTCAGCAATTACGTAGTCACAAAGTGTAATAATTTCCGCCAGATCAGCTGATTTATAGGAAGTGTTCCAACCTTCATTTATTTCGGAACACCTGAAAAGCAGAGCTTTTGCCAAAAAATGAGCAGCTGCCGGTTTTGTAAAAGTACCTTTGCCTCTCCATTCATCTTCGGGAAGCATTTCATAAGCCTTTCTTAAATCGGCAACAAGACTTTCCACCGAGGCTTCAGCAGAGCTCCGTTCAAAATACCTTTCCACTGTATTGGAAGGCTCAAGTTTTAATACAACACCGCCATACTGCATAACCAGGCGGAGATAGTTATAGCCGCGCAGGTAATAGGCTTCGCCCAGACATTTGTTCTTCAGGTCTTCATCGGTAAAAACATCCTGATTGGCAATAATGATATTTGCCTCGTTAATGCCATAATACATTTGGTCCCACAAATGAGAGGGCGAAGGATAGTTCTTATTGGCAGCCCCTGTAACGTATGGAGCCAGGCGCGAATCGTAAGTATTCCACATTTCGCTGGTGAGGTCAGTGCCGGACGAAAACTCGTCGCAGCCATAGTTGGTAACGCCATATGCCCATTCATAAGCAAAGTGATAACGAATGTTGGCATAAAGTGCAATAGCCAGGTCATTAAGACCTTCTTCGGTTTTAAAATACTGAGTGCTATAGGCTGTTGAGAGTTCCTCATCGAGAAAATCCTTGCTACATGAAAAAGTACCTGCTATGATGAACAAAGCAAGCAGTATCAGTATTATATTTTTGTTCTTATTCATATCTTTTATTTTAAGGCAACTTTACTTCCATTAGTTTTAAAACTTATAAAGACTTGTGGTACTGGAATCAGAAGCTTACATCCACACCAAAAACAAAACCCTTGTTGTAAGTCGATCCGCCAAGGTCCATGTCAAGCCACTCAATAGCAGAATAGAGCGAACCCGGGTTTTTCAATTGCGCATATATTTTCATTTGCTGAATACCAATTTTTTGCGCAAATGCCGATCTAAGGTTATAACCCAGGGAAATAGTGCGTACTTTTAGAAATGAACCAGAACGGTATCCCAGCAATGATGAATAGGCATCGCCTCCTGCTTCATTATAAATTGGCTTCTGAAAATCTGCGTCGGTGTTTTCCGGCGTCCAGTAATCAATCTTCCTTTGATTATAGCGGCCAAGCTGACCTTCGCCTCCGGTGGACACCTTATAACCAAATCGTCCGTAAAGCATAAGCGACAATTCAAAGTCCTTATAAGTAAAGAAGTTATTAAACCCGACTGTCCACCTGGGACTCCGATTGCCAATAATGATCCGGTCGTCTGAATCGATAATATGATCGTCGGTTTGATCACTGGGTTTAACTTTACCTACTTCAAAGTCAGCGCCATTGGCATTGAATTGATCCATCTCGGCCTGATCGGATTCTTTCCAAAGTCCATCAGCATCAATACCATATATCACGCTAATTGATTCGCCGATAAACCAGGCATTGTCAACCATGTCGTTTTTACCATAAGCCAGGGATACAATCTCATCTTTCTGCCATGCTGCATTCAGATTGGTCGACCACTGGAAGTCGTTCAGCTGAACATTAATAGTATTCAGCGATATATCAACGCCTTTATTTTTTGTTTCACCTACGTTTGCATAGGTTTTTGAATAACCGGTTAGCGGAGGAATGTTCATCTCCATTAACAGGTCTTCTGTGTGTGTCGTATAAAAATCGAGTGTACCGCTAATGCGGTTTTTGAATACGCCAAAATCTACCCCAAGGTTGTATTGCGTTGTATTTTCCCAACCCAGTTCGAGATTGGCCATTTTGTATTCAGACGATGTATAATTTGGCTCAAAAGTTGTATATGCCTGCTCGTTTGTCATTCCTCCAAAAGGAACAAAAAATGACTGTATGCCACCTAATGTTTGATAAGGATCAACCACCGAATTACCGGTAACACCAACGCCCACACGCAATTTCAATTGGCTTATCCACGATAGATTGGCCAAAAATTGTTCCTGATCAACGCGCCAACCTAGTGCGGCTGAAGGGAAATACGACCATTTATGACCGCTTGCCAACTGTGAAGCACCATCCCAGCGTGCAGAAAGGGTAAGCAGGTATTTATCGTTGAATGAATAATTCAAACGTGCCATATACGATGCCAGTTGACGTTCTGTAAGACCTGAACCAATTGAAACATTTGCATCGGAAGCGGTAACATCCAATGTTCCGAAAGCATTCCAAAGATAAGATGCCTTTGCAATGTTCTCACCGGCCATGGAACTTGTTTCAATGTTCCACGACGAGGCTGTCTGCAGCAGGGTAACACCAACATTATGTTTTCCGAGCAACCGGTTATAAATTATCATATTGTCGAGGGTCCAGGAAAAATCACGCTGATTTCTCAAACGCGCATAAGATGTGCCACCCAACCGGTTCACGGAATTGGCATCAATATAAACCCCTTCTCGCCAATTACGGTAATCGGGACCAAAATTTATCCGGTATTTCAATCCTTCCAGCGGCTTAAAAATGGTTCCAATATCCATTTGTCCGTAAAAACTTCCCATACCACGAAGCATCTGACGCCGTTGCTTAGATTTTTCCCATTCATCAATTATTGTATATACATTGCTGTCTCCTCCGGGGTTGAGAATGATTTCTCCTTCATCGGTATAAGGCACCGCATGGGAATAAACACGTTGCGCAGCAGCATAAATACTATTCGGACCCGAGGAAGAAGATGCCCCCAGGGTAGACATGCCATAATCCTGTTCACTCCAGGAAATATTGATTGAACCGCCCAGGGAGAACCATTTGTTCGGCTGAATGTCAACGCTCAGCTTAGTATTGTATCTGTCGTATTCCTGACCTCTTTGTGTTCCGTTTTGATCGAGATAGCCAAAAGATGCATATGCCTGCAGCTTATCTGTCCCGCCACTGGCGCTGAACGAATGTTCCTGGGTAACAGAAGTCTGGGTTACATATTCAGTCCAGTCAGTTGATTTTACCCTTGAAGCGTCCCATGTACCGCCAGACCAACCTTGCATGATATTTGCCCAGGCATATGGATCTGCTTCAGCAAGAAAAATAAGTTCGTCATTTTCCATGGTTGGTTCGTCACCCCGGGGATAAATTGCCGGATCCATGTTGTAATATGCCCACCGGCGCCAGGTCAGGTATTCGCTGGCATTCATCATCTCAGCTTTATCTTGTAGGTTTTCAATAGTCACATTTCCTGTGTAATTGAAAGTCATTTTTCCGGCTTGTCCCCGGTTTGTGGTAATAAGAATTACACCGTTTGCTCCGCGTGAGCCATAAATAGCCGTAGCAGATGCATCTTTAAGAATATCCACTGAAGCAATATCACGCGGATTCAAGGTTTCAATTCCAGATGACGACATGATAGGCACCCCGTCAACAACATACAAGGGATCATTTATCCTTTTATTAGCATCGGTAGCCAGTGACCGGACACCTCTGATCCTTACTGTTCCTATTTCACCGGGACGTTCGTTTGAGGTAATATCCACGCCGGCAGCTTTGCCTTGCAAGGCTTCAAAAGCATTGGAAACAGGCCTTAACTGAAGATCTTTGTTGGTTACCCTTACCAGCGAACCAGTAACATCGCTTTTGCGTTGCGTTCCGTATCCTACAACCACCACTTCATCGAGTTCCTGGATATTGGGCGACATGCTGATATCAATCACTGTCTGACCCGAAACTTCAACTTTTTCTGAGAGGTACCCGATATAGGAAAAAACAAGCATATCGCCGGGTGCAGCGTTAATTGTGAACCTACCTGAAGCATCACTTGTGGTTCCACCCTGTGTCCCCTCAATGGAAACATTTACACCAATCAGCGGTTCACCGGTAGCACCATCAGTGATGGTTCCTGTAATCCGGTTTTGCTGGAGCACTTCGTTTGAGGCAATAATTACCAGGTTGTTCTCCAGAATTCGGTAATGGTTCTCGGTATTGGAAAGCAAGCCATCGAGCACCGCAACAATTTCCAGGTCACTCGCCGTTAACGTTACCGTTTTATTTTCAATATCACTTTCGCGGTACACGAATTTGTATGTGCTTTGATTTTCAATAGTAGTCAGGGCTTCTTTAAGAGGAGTCTGTTCAAAAGAAAGGTCAAAACGCGTACTCTGTGAGAAGGTTGTCGCTGCTATCTGCATCAGGTTTACAGTAAGCAACAGGGTCGTCATTTTCATAATCAGGAAAGTTTTGGATTTCCAAAAGAATGGACAATATGAAAGAATTTTCATACCTTTGTATTGTTTAATGAGTTAGGAAATAATTTGTTAAACAGCTTAATAAAGTGGGGAATGCTGCAACATTTCCCGCTTTCTTTTTGGTAATGTGGTTATAATCCCATAGGCAAAAAGTTTTTAGTGGTTAGCATGTTGTATGGTTATAAGGTTCTTGTTAATCTCGTAGGTAAATGGTTGGGTATAGCTTAAAGCACGCAACACATCCGCAATGGATTCGCCCTGAAACCGGGCGGAAAACCGCACGTTGCCCAGTGCTTCGTCATCCATGGTGATCCTAACGTTATACCACCTTTCCAGCTTTTTTACAATCTCACTGAAAGGTTCATTACTCAATATCAGCACATCACTTTTCCAGGCAATGTCCCTTTCTGTGACTTCAACTTGTTGTTTGGCAATGGTGGCTTTCAATATCGGTTTTAAAGTTCCCTGAACAGGCTGCCCCTTTACCACCGATAACGCGTCGCGCGCGAAAACAGCCTTCTCATTTGGTTTGAGCAGAATTCTTTTGTACTCCCTGTTGC
>JAFGVG010000421.1 GCA_016938095.1 Bacteroidales bacterium | reverse complement strand
TTATATATAGATACAAAAAGTGTAAAATAAGGTGGTAAAAGTGGTTACTACACCTACTACATTTTTTTTTTGCATCTCAAACCATTGTCAATGCTGAAAAAAAATGTAGTAACCGCCACACTAAAACGCTTACTACAAACATAGCATACTTACTACATTTCAAAATCCCGTTTTACCCTACTACGTTATAAACAATTTTATATCAACATTTTAAGAGGCTAAAACATGTAGTAACCTTTTCCCGGACCTCTTTTTATTTTTTGCGTTTTCGTCGATTATTGTTTCATCCTTAAAAAACAGTGTGATCTTGTATGTATTGTAAATAATGATGTTCATACAGTATAACGGTTAAAAAAATAATTTTTTCCCTATTTTAAAGCATATTCAGAAAAAATGCTTCTGAAAGGCTTGCCGTAGTAAGAAACATTTTGAACGTTAGGAAATCTGACCACACTCAAAAAAACACCTTTTTTTGGATAATTTCAGTTGAAAAACAGTGCTTCTTACTACACGGTTTACTACATTTTTTTTATCAGCGAAATATCCTAACAATATGGCAGCTTTTAAAAAGCCTTTTTAGAGGTGTTTTACTTGCTGCTGTTTTTGTATAAAATTTTAATTCAATCACTTATCTTTATTTCAGGCAAAAGAGGTACAAAATTTATTTTCAGCTTTGCATTATGGTGGTTATATTTGATAAACCATTGAATCTGTTATGAATGAAAGGAATCTTCTTAGAGATTAAAGACATCCAGAAGCTATATGGGTGCAGTTATATGCAAGCCTGGAGAAAAATGCAGACACTCCGGGACATTACCGGAAAAAAAAACATAACGGTTAAAAAGTATTGTGAACTCGAATCCATATCGGATGATGAATTTCATGATGCCATTATGCTCCGCAATATCAGAAAACCATAACAATCACTTACTTTCTTTAACAGAATTCAACGTTTCATAACCCGGTCACCTTTTTACATGCGTAATATCGGTTTTACTTTCGTTCATAGCCATAAAATAAACCAATATGTAACGCATGAATCCATTGGCTTTATTAGTAGTTGCCGGACTTGGCATAGCAGCTTTTGCCCTTACCCGTACCGGTAACATTCTCCTTAAGCTTTCGCTCGACATCAGAAATCCGCGCGTACACAAGGTACAGATTGATTACAGCTATGTGAAATTTGATCTTGTCATTGAAAATCCAACCTCGCGTGATGCTGTTATCCAGGGTTACGATGTTAGCCTGGTATACAATAATAAGGTAATTGCCACTTTGTTTAAAGATGGAATGAGTTCGCCGGTGAAAGCGCATACCACCACTACACTTAAAGATATAACGGCAAAAATCAGCAGCCTGGGCCTGGTAGATAACCTGCTCGACCTGCTGTTGGGCAATTATTCTGATTTCATTACCATAAAAGGAAATCTAAAGGCCGACGGCATCCAGTTCCCGTTCAGCAAACAAATACAGTTTATAAATCAATGAGATTTTTATCCTTTATAAAAATGGGACAGAAGAAAAACGATACAGGATCCGGAAACCAGAAAAACATGTTCGGACATGATCCCAAAGGCAGGGAAACCATTCTTTCCGGTAAAAACGGCAATTTCAGCGTTGAAAAGCCGGCAACGGGATTCCTGAAAAAAGGTATAAAAACAGCTGATGAAGCTGTAACTGTATTCAACGAACAAGTTAACAGTTCACAGAATTGAATAGCATTGCACACATAGCAGACAGGGTGATGCCGGCAGCAAGGAACAATTTTCAGCTGCATAAGGTTGACTATGATACCTCCGACATCATTGAACTGCTGATTGCATCGCATAAAAAATGCCTGGGTGATACCGCTGAGCTGGCCCGATCAATAAAAGCCACCGGCACCGAAGATTACATCCGCAAGCTGTACAACCTGGTAAAGCAAAACGTAACCTATAAACTCGATCCACCGGAGGCCCAGTTTGTAAAATCACCGGCCCAGGTTTGGCGCGATAAGTTCAGCGACTGCAAGAGCTATTCGCTGTTTATTGCAACCACGCTGCATAATGCCGGCATCCCGTTCAAGTACCGATTTGTAAGCTTCAGCAAAAGCCGTGTGCCTACCCATGTTTATGTTATTGTGCCAAAACAGGGAAGCGGATACATTACCCTGGATGCCGTAATGCCGGGGTACAACCAGGAGAAACCATTTACATTTAAAAAAGACATCGATATGAAAGGACTTTATTACGTTTCAGGTATTGGCGCTGCCGGAAAACGCCGCGTTCCTTCTTTGGAACAGCGTGCCCGCTTAAAGAAACGTACTAAGAAAACCGGACGGCCCAGGAGACTGCGCCGGGCAATACCGGTTAAATTCGACCTGAAAGGCCGCAATCCAGGAAACATGACCCAGGGTGAAATGGATTTGCTTATCGCCCGCGATCGGATGACCACCTGTAAATCCATTGCAGAAAACATCCGCGGGATCGGATCCGTTATCGGCGAAAAATACCAGGATTCCATTGATATGATTGATGATGCCCTGGAAGTGGTAAATGACCATAAAATGGGATTCATAGGCGCTGTGGAAATGGAAGAGGAACTGGCCGACATTGCCGATGATGCAGTAAGCGGCGAATATTCCCTTCACAAACGCATGGCCGGGATTGGTGATCTTCAGGAGCGCGAACAGATTCGCATTGGTGCCAAATCATCCAAAAAAGCAAAACGGAAGGCTAAACGCAAAGAGAAAAAAGCCAAAAAGAAAGAAATCAAGAAGACATTGAAGGGCAAGGAAAAGAAAAAGGCTATGAAAGAACTTCGTAAATCTTACGGTACCAAAACCGGTAAGTTCCTTCGGAAAGTTGCCAAAACCGCGGTAAAAGTAACAAAAGCAGTTACTAAGGTTGCTACGTTGCCACAAAGAATGATAATAAAAGGAATTCTGGAAATTCAACTTCCTAAAGCTGCACCATTCTTTTTATATCTTTTTATTAATGATAAGGCACTTATTGAAAAGATGCCAACAAAGGCCCGCAACAAACGAAAAAAGGCTGAAAAAATTGCCGATTTCATTGTCGAAGGTATTGGTATGAAGCGTAATCATCTAATGGGTATTTTCCGCAATGGCATCATGAAAAAATACGGTAAATCTCCCGAAGATGTAATTGCTGAACAAATGAAAGGTAAAGTTTCCGGAGTAGGTTATGTGCAGATTATTGGTGCTGTAGTTGGAGTTGTGGTAAAACTTATTAAAGCCATTGCCAAATTATTTAAAGGCAAGAAGGGGAAAGTTCCAAGTGTAAGTAAAGATGATGCTCCTGATCCCACTGATTGGGGAGAATCAACAGCGGCTGCCGTAACTGCAATGGCATCAGCTATAAAAAGTCAGCCTGAAAACACCCAGCAATACACCGATCAGATGACCACCGAAACAACCGGATCGCAAACCAGTTCAACGGTGCTGACCACCCGGGCCGATCAGGCTGATCAGGCAGACCAGGCAGAACAATATGATTCATCATCCGCTGATGATTCCGGGAATCAGTTTGAATCAGGCGGCCGGAGTATATGGGACAGTCTGAAAGGATAAAAGAAGCTTGTTTAACATTTTAATATTTTCTACTATGGCAAGGAGTGCAAAAGCAAGGCTCGAATCGACAAACAGGAAACTGAAGAGAGCTATTGAAAAGAAGCGTGCAGCCGCTAAGTCAAAAGCTGAAGTCGTACGTTTGCGCAAGTCGAACGAAAGTCTGCGCAAGCAGCTTGGCAAACTGTAATTGTCTTACAATTTTATTCAGAAACCGAAAATGAAATTCAATTTTCAGAAGAATATCATGCATGCCAGCGGCCTTGCCGTTGGTGCGCTGGGTGTGAAAATCACCGACAAAATGTTGGGCAACCTTAGCCCGACAGTTCGCGGTCTGGCCCAGATTGGCGTCGGACTGGTTGGCCCTGTTGTGCTGAAGGCAAAAGCCGGCAGCTTTGTTGAATCCGTTGGCGACGGCATGGTTGCCGTTGGAGCTTACAAAATGTTGGAAAAAATTCCGGCTCTGGCTGGCATTACCGACATGGATGAATCCATTGGCGAAACCGGTTATGTAATTGACGAAGGAACGGATATTTCCGGCGTTGATGACCTCGACGAAAGTATTTCCGGTCTTGGACAGGATGACCTGGACGACTAACAAATTGTCAAACATTTTTATACCATACAAAAAATGAAGATCTCGAAAATAGCTGTTTTATTCGCAATGGTTGCAATAGCAGCAATCGCATGTTTTGTTGATTTTGGAGCCGCCATGAGCATTGCCTGGGCCCCCGTAGCCTATGAGCGTAATATGTTCAAAGCCGTTAAGGATTGGGCGGCAAAACAGGGTATCAATGTTACCCCGGAACCCAGTTTTCTGCGTATTGAAAAAACGCTGGTCAACGGCCAGGGTACCTACGATTTTAACCTGAAGGTTGAATCCGGCATGATTGCAACTGAACGTAAGCTGGACCGTAACGACGTATTTTGCGCCACACATTTAGGCGTATACCTGGCAAAACAAAATACCACGGAAATCGGTAAGGAAGTGTTACAGACCTACCCGAACAGCCAGGTGTTTACATCGGCATCAGCCTATGATCTTACCGATCTTCAGGCAATTTATAACGGTTACATGTGGATCAAAACTGAGCAAACGGTAAATGCTGAAGCCATTCCGATGCTTAAGTTCCTTCACATACCTGAAACGCAGAAATCGGCAGCCGGCAATTACAGCCAGTTTAAAACCGAGGAACACGCTTTCTACATGGGTAATGTTCTTTTCTTCAAAGGCTGGAGCAGCATAGAAATTAAGATTCAGTTCCCAACCTGGAGCGGAATTACACTTCAAACCGGTGAATCGGGATACAGCACAAAGCTGGTACTGGTTCCCTACGGATATCTTCTGAAAAGCGCAATCAAGTCAGCATAGCGGTGTGAGTTTAGTTAGGGTGAAGTTCATGGGTAGGGCATACCAGGTGCCCTGCCCATTTTAACCAAAAAACTTAAAAATGAGATTTGTAAATACGCCATACGACGGGGTTGAATTCATCGAAATTCCAATTACTTCAGCCACACAGCGGAAATTCTTTTTCCCGGTAAATGAAAAGCTGGATGGAAAGATTATTAAAAGAATTGATCTGCATGCTTATTCGACCTGTCTGGCCCCTTCAAACAGGGCCGTGATCAGTTATGCCAGTCTGGTAAAAGGATTTCTGACAATCAGGCCAAAAGGTAACGACGTAACGATTTACAAATACCCGCTCTTTTATTTGCTGAATAATACGCGAAGTGGCGGGCATGAAACGTCCGTGACTGAAAACATGGATTACCCTGTTCAATGGGAGCTTTCTTTCGTTGAATTTGCACAAACGGTATCGCTTTCCACTGCTCAATCGCTGGTATTTATTGTTTACTATCAAAATCCAACGCGCAAAGTTATCAGCAAACAAGGAATTAAATACCTGCTGAACCCTTTATTGAACCTTTTTATCGGCCAGGAACAGCTTAAAACGCTGAAGATAACGGCTACTGTCGATATCCCCAACAAATTGACTTTTAACTTTCCGCATGATGAAAAGTACGAAAACATTAAAGTGAAAGCCATCAGGCGGACACGTGATAGTTTTTCACAAAAAACTTACCTGGTTTTGCGTGACAAAACAGGCAAAGAAATAATCAACCACCTGCCCGGTCATTATATGGAATCTTCACAAACAGACAGGGCTGAGATACTCTTTAACAACCTGGTAATTGACTGGCCCAAGTCATATGTTAAAGTTACCAATGCAACTTCATTAATCGCGGGCACTGAGTTTTCATTTTATTTATTGTACACGAAATGAACAGGTTTAATGAATACTACGACGGGGTTGAATCGGTTGAAATACCTATCAGGTCGAATACCGATACAAAATACTACCTCCCGAACATTCCGGGCTTAAAGGGTAAGATTATCAAAAGGATATCCCTGGCCAATGGTTTAACCCACACTCCAAACAACAAAACCATGATTTCAGATGCCAATCTGAAATTAGCTTTTCTGACCATTGTAAATGAGAAAGATATTGTTGTGCACCGGTTCCCGATGTACATGCTGCATAAGGAAATCAACTACCTGCCGATCATAACGGAGTTATTCAACTTTTCGCTGAAAGATACTGAAAAGTGTTACATTGAGTTCTCAAACCCTTCTGGATTATCTGTTTCTGAAAGCCTGTTTATCAATTTCTTTTATGAAAAACAGGTCTCCTATCGTTCAAAGCTTTGTCCGTTGCTGAATAAAACCATAGTTGATTCAGCGCTTGAAAAAAGAGAAATTGAACGCATTTATCCCTTGCAGGTAGAGATAACTGATGTGAATAAAACATCAGTTTATTTTCCGGATGATGAATTTCTGAGGAACAAAAAGGTTAAGTCAATTCAATGTTTTGCGGATGTAAGCGAATTGGTTTCTGCAACGCTCAAAAGCCCTGATGATAAAACTATCATTGCCAATACCATTTACAAAAAGTCATTCCTGGTATTACAGCTGAAAAACGGGCTTAGGATCAACAACCTGCCATTAAATATGCTTACGTATGATTTCTGGCTCGACACGGAGATCCTTTTTAACAACCTGGTGGTTGACTGGCCAAAGTCATATATTAAGATTGCCAATAAAACGGACCTTGTCGCCAATACTGTTTTTTACTTCTTAATTCACTACAGTAATGCATCTTAATTCTGAATTATACGACGGTGTCGAAACAGTTGAATTTCTGATTTCTGACACAAGGCAGAAATACTTCTTCCCGGAGCTTCCGAAACTCCGGAACAAACTCATCAGACGTATTGAGTTATCAGGATCAATGCATACAACGCCGTTAAACTATGTTATAAGCGCTGAAATCGCTGATGCCAGGATAACCCTGGTTACAAAAGGAACTGAAATTATCAAAGAGTATCCGTTAGGGTATTTAAATATGGATTACTCTTTATACAATCGGAACACAGAGTTTTTCAATCATATATTCGATCTTGGGAAGTCTTATATTTTCGTTCCTGATCCATCGACCCTGGTTATCGGTCAGGGCTTTATTGTTACCTTTTACTACCAGGATGCAGAAAAGGTAAAGTTTACCAAAGAACTGCCTGCCTTAAAGGCTGAGTACATTGAAGCGCCGGTGTTGAATCTGACTGATAATATCATTCGTTTCAACAATTTCAGAAATATCCAGGATAAAAAAATCTGTTACCTCTCAGTTTTCAACACCGGTGGCGGTACCTACACCACTCCTGATGGAAGAACAATTGTCACCTTATCAAATGTATTGGGGTCCTATGTAAATCTATGGAGCCAGGACAAGGAAAAGGTGAAAGATCTTCCTTTAGGCCGATTGCTAAATGCATATCCCCGGCGTGAGCTTATTTTATTCAGGCCGGCAAAATTTGACTGGGAAAACAGTTTTATAAGAATTGCAAATCCCGCATACCTTACAGTTGGGCAAGTGTTTTACCTGCCGGTTTTTTATCTCGACTGATATGATAAAAGGCATCGCAAATATTATTGAATGGATCCGTGCCAATGACACGGAAAACTGGAAGATCCGCAATGTGGAAAAAGGTCCTGTTCTTATTTCCAGTCCAAATAACGATACCTTAACTGTAGATGATACCATTAACTATCTTCAGAAGCGTATTGAATTGCTGGAACCAGGCGTTTATTTCATTGAAGCCTACAAGCACCATTCAGCAAATAATACCTGGTGTAAAACCCGGTTTGCCATAACCGGAAATAGTGCGATGCAACCAGGTGAAGGATATTTGCCTGCAGTATCCGGATTTTCAAAGGACCAGGTTCAGGATGAAATTCAGCGTGCGCTGAGCGAATACCAGGTTAAAACCGAAAATGAACGACTGAGGCAGGAAAACGCTGAACTCAGATCAAGGCAGGAAAATGTAATGATGCATCTGGGAGAAAGGTTTATTAAGTATGAACCTTATTTAGGTGCATTCCTTGACCGGATATTTCCCGGGGTAAACCCACAAAAACAGGCTTCAATTGCAGGAATTAAAACCCAGGATATGGAAAAAGGAGATCTTACACAAAGAGCTGAACGTGCTGTTGAACAATGGTACCAACTGGATAAAGACGCCATTGTACTGATGGAAAGCATTGTAAAAATGGCCCGTGAAAACCCGGCCATGTACAACCAGGCAAAAGCATTTTTGATGAAATAATATGGCAGAACTGCTGTTTAACAGGGATTATGTAAACCTGATTACCACGGCTAAAAGCCAGTCAGGTTTAAATTACCGGACAGGTCCCGGTACCAGCTATAAAACTATTGGTACTGGAGCATATGGTAAAAGCTTTGGCCGGACCTCGGGCAATTACTACAAAATGAGTGACGGTATCTGGTACCAGGTGATCCTGAACGGGGATAAAGGTTATGCCTATGTAAGGGATGATGTAACCAAACTGGTAGTTCCAAAAGACACCCCGGTTAGTGATACCGAAAGCAAAAAACTTATTGACGCCCTGGTTAACAACGATATTCAAATACATGAAAGTCTAATCAGAACGGCAAACCTGCTTGCAACTGCGAAGGCAAAGGGATCAGGCGTTTCAGCCTACGAGGAAAAATATAAGGGATTGCTTACCCGGCTGATCCGTCGCCAGGAGAAAATTAAAAACAGCAAAATTCTGTCCTGGAAAACCGGCATAAAGAAGGGAATGGACAAGCTGGTAGAAGGATTTAAAACATATGTGCTGGTTAACTGGGGGATATACATAAAAGGTATAGGCGCTGTTCCTATTGTGGCAGTTGTGGTAGGAGCCGTGGCCGGCGCCGGATTATCAGTCGCTGCTTATTTTGCATTCCGGCCGGAATACGACGAAAGCAAAACCGATCTGAAGCTTAGCAAAGAGCTGGAAGATATTTTGAAAAAGGTGGATCCCGTAACAGCAGAAAAGATCAAAACCGACCTGGAAAAACAGGTTGACACTGCCTATAATAAAGGCAAAACCGCCGGGACATTCTCGGGAATGTTCAATGTTATAAAGCCGATTGCCTTTGCAGCGCTCGGATTTTGGGGCGTTACAAAACTGATTGATTCACAAACCAGGAAAAGAGCCGCTGTAGGTCGTTGTAAATAAAGCCTTATGGACAAAATTACTACATTCATAAACACTTATTTGCCGATGGCTGCCGGTATCGAAAAGAAATACGGTATGCCGGCACTGGCTGTTCTGGCTCAAAGCGCGCTTGAAACCGGCTGGGGAATAAACAAGCCAGGTAATATGATGTTTGGAATTAAAGCTGGCAGTTCCTGGAGTGGTAAAACACAAAAGCTGCTGACAACAGAAATTCTTTCGGCTGAGGCAGTGAAGAAACTCAAATCGTATCACAGCATTACGCGCCTGGATAGCGGCAAGTACAATGTGAGGCTTTACCAGGATTTCAGGGCGTATGATTCACCCAGGGATAGCTTTGAAGATTATGCCCGGCTTATTTCCGGTAATCAGCGTTATCAGGCTGCCTTGCAGCAAAAGGATCCGTACGCCTATGCTTCAGCTATTGCAAAGGCAGGTTATGCCACGGCCACAAATTATTACGATGCCATAAAGAGCATCATTGACACCATAAAAAAAAAAGCGGTATTAAAACGGGAATCGCGCTTACAGCCGGAACCGGCTTAATCATAGGAATAATCATTGCAATAATCAAACGCTATGGCAAAATATAAAGCACGGTATAAGACAAAGCTGTTTTCAGAAAACGGCTTTTTGGAGCCAGATGGATTCAGCTCGGTTGTTTTCCGGAATATTGGTACTGATGAAGCTTCCATAATGAATGATATACCGTTGACAACCGACGGCGAAGACTTTGCGTTCATCAACCGGGAATTCGTGGAAATCCGCGAAAAGATTGCCGTAAAGTTTGAGACAACTGTGGCACCTAAGGTCCTTGCCATAATGATCTATTACGATGAAATGTAACAAACTGCTGAACTATGGCCCAATAATCAATAATTATGCAGGAAAACTGTTAAACATTATGAAAACCCAAATAATTATTGAAACCACATACAGCGCACTTATGTCGCTGATTTCAACCGATTCATTACAAGCCGGCTCATTTTACAAGGTAACCGACAGGGGAGACCGGTGGTTATTGTTCCAGGCAGTTTCGACTAACCAAATGGCGCCGGAAGGTTTTCGGCTAATGTTATGCCCGGCAACCTATGCCGTGGGGGCAGATGCCTTTTCGAATAATTGGATAGGCGTCAGGAACGAAACAAAAACGGCATTGGTAAATGATCTGGCTATCTGGGGCGGCAAGGTTTGGAAGAACCTAACAGGCGATATCGGAATCACCGATGATGATATCACCCTGGATTCAACAAATTGGGCAGAAATCCCGAAAGCTTCATTTTCAAACCATGAATACATAGAAATGCTTTTTGTTTGCCAGTATGATTGGATAAACGATTATGTTGTTTCACAGTTCGACAGCGACGGGAATACAGCTTTTTACAACGCTGATCATGATTCCTATAATAATTGTGATATAACCGATTGGAATTGGGGTACCTCTGGGTATTTATTCTTTGGGAATAAGGTCAGGGGTTGCTATAACAATTCCAACGCAGGGGATATATACAGTAACACTTGTGATGAGTACATCAGTCATAACTATAATAATGGTGGAATATATGAAAACCATTGTTTATCAATTTCTGAAAACAGAAATAATGGTGAAATATATGGGAACATTTGTGGTGATATATTAACCAATTCCAACAATGAATCTATTGCTAACAATTTGTTGCCAAAAAACTCACATATACGAAATAACTCAAACGCAGGCGCTATTGCACAAAACAAGAACAATGGTTCTATTGAGCAAAATTCTCATCTTGGAGCAATATTACACAATCTGAACAACGGGGATATTATCAATGTCAGTTCAACGGATCCGATTTCTGTTTTTTATAATGTTAACAACGGCATGATCTCCGGATTTAAAACCAATAATGTTGAAGATACTACTGTTGACAAGGTTTGATGCATGGTTTAATTACATATACCGGGATACTGGGTGTTTTTACAGGAAGAGCATGGCATATGGCATATAAAAAATATACAGTGGATGTAAACCTGACCGTGGGTGACAATTTCATCGTAACAACGCTGACCAGGAAACCACGCCATATTGAAGTATTGAACTCCGATAACGAGGTGATAACTGGTGATGTTGCCACAGGCTATGATATGGTTGGAAGTTTTTACCGGATACTGATAAACACAACAGTGGAACTGACCGGCGTAACAATAAACATAATGGCATGGTAAAGCAAATTGGCATATTAATCCTGTTCCTGGCGCTTAGCATCCCTGGTTTTTCTCAAAAGAAGGAAATTTACAGGGATACCGAAGTTCATGGCTCTTTGACAGTTGAAGATTCTCTGGATACGCCCTATGCCGTTGTAGATTCATTTAAACTCGCCGGATCAGTCATAAATGAAATCATCCGGGGTAATAATAAACTGGAAACAGATACCATGGTAATTGGTATTTCCAGGCTGATTGATTATCACGTTCTGGATGTCCTCGATAGCATCGTAGTTTATAACAATGTAACTGGGGCACGGCTGAAGAAACTTTACCCATGAGCAATGAAAAGGCATATATTATATCCATTTCTGCTACTGATCTCTATTTGCCTGCTGGCCGATTACAACCCGACGACAGGCACTGCCAGGATTGTTTTTGATATAAGCAAGCTCAACACTGCCGATTTCCTTACTTTTCCTTCGGATTCTTCAGAAAGTCAAAACAGATACCTTCAGGTAGTTTGGAATACCGGGGACACCGGTAAATCGCTTGTCATTGATACGCCAGGTATATATATATGCTCAGTTAAAGACGTTATACTTTTCGATACCTTATTTCAAAATTACAATAGAAGAGATCCGTACTGGATGTCACCAGTTCTAATCAGGGGTCTGCCTGATACGGTGATAATTGATACGTTAATGGTAACGGACACAGACGGGGCAATCACCGATAACTTCAGAACTATCCGGCAATTTACACTAAACAAGAGGGGGCATTTTGTTACCGAAACATACAGGGATACCAGCTGGGCATCTGCTACAAATGATACCATGTGGTGGACTGAATCCGTGCCACACTACCTAGGTTTTTGGAGCGGGGTAATTGATTCCATAGTAATAACGGAAAGAAACCTCCCGGTGTTGTTAAATACCCGGTTGTTGATTAATGGCAAGGAAATGCTAATAAACAGGAAATGGGACGCATCGTATTGATCATATTGCTTTTAATCGGCAATGATGTTGTTGCCGGCCGACACCTGCTTATCATTAACCAGCGGCAGGAACTCTTTATAAATGATGCAAGAGGCTGGTCATCCTGGTTTCAGCAGCTGTATCCTGATATACAAATTACCCGGTTAAGCGCTTACACAAACGCTGAGGCCGGAGAAATAGTCAGGAACCTTGGATTATTACTTAAGCCAGCTGATACATTAATACTGATTGTTTCGGCCCATACGCATGCCATTAACCAGAAAGGTTTTACCATTTTGCAGATGGGCGACGGAAATAATGTGGATGTTCAACGGCATGTTATCTGGCAATATACCTGGGAATTCTGGCTTAATTATCTTGAAAGCCGGAAAATCCGATCGCTTTTCATCCTGAATGCCTGCCATCCGTTTACACTGATTAGCAGGTCAGCTGCGGAAAAAGTGCGGTATACCACTATTGTATACAGCACAGACCGGGACGCCAATATCATGTACGATAAATACGGAAGCCTTTTACTGGTAACCTTGAAACAGGCCAGATTAACCGATATGAGCAGCTACATGTATTATTGTGCAAACCAGTGGCGCGACAAACGGTATTATGCCGGGACAGATTACCGGGACGGCCGGAAGTTAATTGACTATTACCCGATTCAACCCATAATGTACGGACCAAATTTTCAATTCTGATATGAGAGATTGCGCAGTAATGGAAACGGAAAACCAGTTAAGCTGGGAAAAAGGGATTACAGTCGATTGGTTAATGCAATGCCTGGAAGATTTACAGCGTGATATACGCGGGTTCATGTACAAAAAACTGTTTATGCAGGATTACGACCGTCTGGCTTTTGTCAACAGGTATTACGGCGGATTCACGGGTTTTTACAAGGAGGTATACCAGGAACTGGTTCTTTATTCAATTGAACGTCTCGATAAAATTCCCCAGAATTGCACTTATAAGCATATATTCTGGAATCTCAGGCAGGTAATGAAAAAATGCCTGTACAGGGTTTCCCCTGAGGTATATGATTTCGATATCAGGAATGAAAATGGCGACAATGTCGGTTCATTCCTGGAGAATATACCTGACGTAGCAGATGCAGACGCTGTTGAATTACAGGAACAGGTCCAAGCCATCGAATATAACCGGAAGCTGGTAAGAAATGAACTAACCAGGGCAGACCTCAAACCAGTTGAAAAATCGGTGCTCAGGTACCATTATTTTGAAGAAATGGATTATGAGACAATCTGCCGGAAACTAAAAATTGGCTACGCCTCAGCAACATCTGCCCATAGCAATGCCTTACAAAAAATGAGGGTTCACTTTGTAATCAATAATATTTCACCTCATGCAAATTAACCCGGAAGCACCCAATAGGTTTACTTATTTGTCGGCTGAAGAAAAGCAGTTTATTGCCGAAAACTGGGATGTTATGGGCCGGACAGAACTGCTGAATGCAATAAATCAGAAAAGAGCCCGCAAAATCGGCATGAATAAAATGAAATGTGTTGCCTTCAGGCTGGGCGTATTTAAGTCAGATTCCTCCTGGTTTAATCGGGGTGAAAGAGAATTTGGCCAGGGCAAACTGACTGTTAAAGACCGGTGGTTCATAAAAAAGCAATACCGGCACGGCACGCCTCAGGAAACGATACTGAAGTTAGTAAATATGAGTAAGGATGTGAAGGTTTCATTCCGGGAGCTTCAGCATTATATTGATACCTATGTGATACCCATCAGGCAAACATCGGTACCACATACCTTTAATGAAAGTGAGCTGAAATACATCAGCGATAATGTAGGAAAGATATCCTGGCAGGCCATGGCCGATGAACTGAATAAAACAAGGGATAGAAAAATTTCCGGCCAGGCATTGAGTTACCGGGTACACAAAGGTTTATTAAATACCATTTAATTACATATGTCATGAAAGCAGCTATCGAAAAGTATTTTGTAAGCGAAAAAGGGGTTTACAGCTCTACCAGGCTGTTTAGTTATTTTCTGCTTAAATTCTTCATTGTGTTTAATGTAATCACACTGTTACTGATCACCTACCTGTTTATTGCCGTGGGAAAAAGTGGGATTAACGAAAACCTGCTGTTGATTGCCGGAGGTTATTGGATTGCATTCAATATACTGTTGGCCTTTATGATTTTTGTGCCAAAGCAGCTTAATAAAGTAAACGAGATTACGAAAATCATTGAAATGACCAGAAATGCTAAATCTTCCGATAACGAAGCTTAAGACGTTCTTTGCCGGGTTAAACGTGACCACAATGGCATGGATTACTGCAGCATCGTTTCTTGTTGCGATAAATATTCTTTTGTATAATGCCAAGGATATCGTTAAAAAATACAAGGAGAAAGAAGACAATGAAGCAAAGGCAGCCATGAAGCTGGTGCATTCGCTTGATTCCATAAACAATGCCCTGGTGCTTTCGCTGGAAGATATTAAGAAAAATGTAACCCTAACGTATGGAGATTTTCAGCACGAGTTTACCTCGATTAAGCTTCAATTGCTTGTCCAGGATAAAAAGATCGAAATACTGTCCGGACACATCACCGGTTATGAGGATATGATCCGCAAGGAATTCCTGGAACTGGACAATACGCTTAAGCGCTTTGTGGCTGTGAATAACGATTCATTAACAATAAAATATTTCAAAAGATGAGTGTTGACAATGGTAAAATGACGGTTGACATTAAAGATTTCAACGAGTTGATAGCGCTTATTACAGCGCAAAACAAAAAGCAGGATGAGAGTTTTGCATCCTTTATGCAGCAACTTGAAACCATGAACAAAGAGCATGAAAAGCGTTACAACGAGTTTTACCATATATCACAATCGATTTTTAAGCAGCTTAAGAAAGCGATATCCGACCACGAAGCCAGGTTAAAAGTCATTGAAGACAAGCTGGAACAGTTTGAAACCATTGTGCATGGCAGATAGAATTCAGATATCAAAGAATTTCTTCCTGGATGAATACGTAACCAGGGCATTTTATAGGAAATGGGGCGAACGGTGTATTTATTGGATCCGGCCGGAGGTCATCCGCATTGACCAGTTCCTGAGGGACCGGTTTCACATCAGGATTATTATCAATGATTGGTGGCATGGTGGAACCAGGGAACAGTCGGGGCTGCGCTATCCGTATTCAAATGTTGGGGCAGGGGATAGTCTGCATAAATTCGGCTGTGCCTCAGATAAGGTATTTTTTGAAAAGGATCCGGAGTTTTATGCTGAGGTACGCCGGGATATCGTAAGGCATTTTGACGCGATTTACAAACCGCTTGGTTTGACTACTATTGAAGCCGGAACAGAAACCTGGCTTCATACCGATATCCGGCATATTCCGGATCAGAAACAAATAAATATTGTGTATCCATGAAGGTGATCACTTACCTGGCTGGAGCATCATTTTTTTTGATGATAGGATCCTGTAGCCCTCAGGCCAGGGTTAACCGTATTATCAGTAATCATCCTGAAATTCAAATAAATGACAGTATCAGGGTAAAAACAAAATTGCGGGTGCCAGCCCGATCGGCGGCCATGTCGATGCCAATGGAACGGATCATTAACCTGAAAACCGGTGATACGATATCGGCAACGCACAATAATATTACCCTGGTAATCGGGCGGGAAAATGACAGCGCATCGTTTGATATTAAGGTTCCGGCCGTTATCGTTGAAAAAGACACCATGGTCCGTATCAACAAAATTGAGGCTGTGAGATCCGTGAAAAGAAAAAAGTGGAAGCGGATCGACTGGATCATTTTCACGGTGTTATTTGCAAGCGCGTTAAACCTTTTTGCCAGTCTGATCAGGCGAAGGCGGCCTAATCAATAAATTCCATGTCACTGGTTATTTCAACCGGTGCCTTTTCCTTACCATAGGCATTAAGCTCCTGGTGAATGGTGTTAAGGTGTCCTTTAAGTATTTCCAGGGACTTTATTTCGATGTAGTGTTTGCGATCCTTCAGCAGCAATATAAGAATCTCTATAATCTCGTTACAATACCGGATGCAATGAAAGAAGCTGGTGAAGGTGAAATAATTGCCGTTGGGATTGCTGCTACGCGTAACTATGGTCATCATGGCTTTTGTAATGGAATGGAAGTTATCGGTTATTGTAGTTTCGGATTTTGAAAGTTGCTTGTTGGCGTGACCATTCTGGCTGTCGAAATAGAACCAGTTCCGCTGGTATTCCGATAATACACCGGTGTAAACATGGTTGAATTCATGCAGTTTGATGTTCAGGAAGCGGTTTGTATTGGCCAGAAATTGTTTGGCATCCTTGCGGTTGCTGAAGTAATTCCGGGATTCGTTTCCCAGGAATACCGAGTACATGTTGAACTTGATATAATTTGTTTTGCCCGGTAAGTTGATCTCAGAAATCTTAATTTGTCTCATAGCAAAAGTTGCATTTACGGCTTTTAAGGAAATTAGGGTACCTGATTTGCTTTTATAACTAATTGATTATCAATATACCTTTTTTGATATTTGTCCTATAATTAATATTATGTTAAATAGATTGTGTTAACAAAAAGGGAAGCTTTACTTCCCTTTCTGTATCATAAATATTTTGATTACATAGCGTTCAGTCTGTTGATCACTTCCTGGCGCTTGTCTTCCATCTTCAGACGGTAATAAATGGTTTTAAGTGTATCAAGCGCTGTCTTTTTGGTATCGAAATCATCCTGGGTTTTCACCTCAATGGATGCGGTTTTTTCCATGTACGGAATGGCCTGCTTTAACACTTCATCGCCCTGCTTCTGTACTTTCTCAAATTCGGCATCATCCGTAATCTTCGAAGCATCTTCATATACCTTTACGGCTCTGTTGTAATAAAGCACACCCAG
>JAFGVG010000420.1 GCA_016938095.1 Bacteroidales bacterium | reverse complement strand
AGGTATTATCGACAGGATATATGTCGATTTTAACGACGATGTAAAAAAAGGTGAAGTAATGGCCCAACTCGATAAGAAGCAGCTTGCTGCGCAACTCGAGCAAAGCAGGGCTACCCTCGATCAGGCACAGGCACAGCTGATCTATCAGGAGGCAACCTTTAACCGGATGAAAGCTTTGTACGAAAAAAAGCTGATTGCACAATCGGATTTTGACCAGGCATTGTACAACCACGAAAATGCAAAGTCATCACTGAAGAATGCCAAATCGTCCTACGACCGGAACCTTACCAACCTCAATTATGCCACCATTACTTCGCCTATCGATGGCGTTGTGCTAAACAGGGCGGTTGAAGAAGGTCAGACGGTGGCCGCCAGCTTTAATACACCAACGCTGTTTACCATTGTAAACGACCTTACCCAAATGGAAGTGGAAACCAGCGTAAGTGAAGCTGACATTGGAAATGTTAGAAAAGGACAACGTGTAGAATTTACGGTTGATGCTTATTCCGATCTGAAGTTCGACGGGTCGGTTTCTGAAGTCAGGCTCCAGCCTACTACTACCAACAATGTGGTGACCTATGCTGTGATACTGAGTGCGCCAAATCCCGATAAAAAGCTGATGCCCGGCATGACCGCAAATGCAACCATTTATGTGGAGGAGAAAGACAGTGTGCTGATGCTGGCAGGTAAAGCTACCCGCTTTACGCCCGACATGGCTTATATGCAAAAGCAAATGGAAAAAATGATGAAAAATGCGCCGCAGGGATCTTTTCCACAGGGAATGCCCGGTAATGCCCAGGCGCAAAGTGGGACAGACAACCAGGCACAAACCCGGCAAATGCCCGCCGGCCAGTCCATGCCAACCGGTAGTTTTCCGGCTATGCCCCAGGGAGGTTTCAGTGGCTTTGGTGGTGCAAGTGATATGAAAATGGTATGGGTGAAAAACGACAAGGGCGGTATCCGGCCCAACCCCATCAAAACCGGTATTGACAACGGTAACTTTGTAGAGATTGTCACCGGCTTGAAAGAGGGTGATGAAGTTGTGGTTTCCATGAGTGCGGGTAAGGATAAAGAATCCGAAAGTCAGTCAGATCAACGGCTCCGGGGTCCATTCCCGTTCTGATGCCGAAAATTTGATACATTAAAAGTTACGAAAATGGGAAAAACAATCATTGAAATCAGCGGCCTCCGAAAGGACTATCATGTGGGAGAAGTTACTGTGCATGCCTTGCGGGGAGTGAATATGAAGATCGAGGCAGGAGAATTTGTGGCCGTAATGGGAGTTAGCGGATCCGGTAAATCAACTATGCTCAACATCCTGGGATGTCTTGATAAGCCAACCAAAGGGGATTATTATCTCGATGGGGCTGATGTAAAAAGCCTGAGCAAGGATGAACTGGCGAGGTTGCGCAATCAGAAGCTGGGGTTTGTATTTCAGGCCTATAACCTGTTACCCCGCACTACTGCGCTTGAGAATGTAGAACTCCCGCTGTTTTATAATGCAAGGGTTAAAGCAAAGGAACGTAAGGAAAGAGCGGTAAAAGCGCTTGAAGCTGTGGGACTGGCAGATCGTATGCATCACATGCCAAACCAATTGTCGGGCGGACAGCAACAACGTGTTGCCATTGCCCGTTCACTGGTTAACGATCCGGTTATGATTCTGGCCGATGAACCAACCGGTAACCTCGATACGCGAACCTCATTTGAAATCATGGAGTTATTTCAGGATTTGAACGCACGCGGACGTACCATTGTTTACGTAACACACGAACCTGATATTGCCAGGTTCGCTACCCGGAACGTGGTATTCCGCGACGGCCTTATCAAGCAGGAACAAGTGGTTACAGACAGACTGTATGCCAAAGAAATGCTCCAAAATATGCCTGTGGAGAATATCGAAGAATTTGACGTTAAATAAACTTAGCTATGAATTTTGCCAATTTATTAAGGATAGCCATCAGGGCCCTTGTGAGAAACCGGCTTAGGGCCATACTTACCATGCTCGGTATTATCATTGGTGTGGCCTCAGTCATTGCCATGCTTGCTTTGGGCGAAGGTTCAAAACGCAGTATGCGCGAGGAAATGTCGAGCATGGGTACCAACATGATCATGGTAATGCCGAATTTCATGCGTCGTGGAGGTGTGAGTCTTGGTAGTTCCGCTTCTCAGGCATTAAGAATGACCGATGTAACTGCCATCCGAAACGAAGCTTCAAATATTGCTGCTGTTTCTCCGGAAGTACGTGCCAGCGGTCAGGTTATTTACGGCAACCAGAATACACAAACCACTATTTACGGTGCCAGTGAAGAGTACATGGATATCAGGAAGCTCAAAATAGCAAACGGCAGGTTATTTACCACGCAGGAAATTAAAAGTATGGCCAAGGTATGCCTGATCGGACAAACCGTTGTCGAAAACCTGTTTGGTAAGGATGCCGATCCGGTGGGGCTTTCTATCCGCATTAAGAACATTCCCTTTCAGGTTATCGGCGTGCTCGAGGAAAAGGGTGAGAGTGGAATGGGGCAGGATCAGGATGACCTTATTGTAGCGCCTTATACAACCGTACAACGGCGCCTTGCCGCCATCGATTATATCAATGGTATATATGCCTCAGCGGTTACCGAGGAGAAATCCGCTGCAGCCATTACCGAGATAGAGGAGATACTGCGACGTACACACAAATTGAAGGAATCGGATGAAAACGATTTTCGCATTATGTCGCAGTCGGAACTAATGGCTACCATGACATCTATAACCGATATCATGACTTACCTGCTAGGGGCTATTGCCGGCATTTCGCTGTTGGTTGGGGGTATCGGCATCATGAATATTATGTTTGTATCGGTTACCGAACGTACAAGGGAAATAGGTCTGCGCATGTCCATTGGTGGCCGCGGTCAGGATATTCTTAAACAATTCCTTGTGGAGTCAATCATTTTGAGCATACTTGGAGGTATTTTAGGTATTATACTCGGTTATCTGATTGCCAAAGGCGCTGGTTCCCTTATGGACAGCGAGGCTTACGTGCAATCGAAAGCTGTAATACTGGCCTTTATCGTATGTTTTGCCATTGGAGTGTTCTTTGGTTGGTACCCTGCCCGTAAGGCGGCAAACCTTAACCCCATTGAAGCATTACGGTACGAATAATAATAGGGTATACAGGTTAAAACAAAAACAGCTATGTCGAAAACCAGGGGAAAGGGAATGCAGGTCTTCCTGCACATTGCAGCATGGTCAATTTTACTTGGCTTTCCGTTGTATGGTATGTTACGTTGGGATATACCCCGGGAATTCCTCGTTGCTGTTTTTGTTAATATGGTTATTAATTTCGTGTTGTTTTACGGCAATTACCTGCTATTAATTCCACGCTATTTCATGAAAGGCCGGAAACTGAGCTATTACCTGTATGCCTTTTTGCTGGTGGTGGTACTTTTCTTTGCAAGCATGGGACTGAGCCAGCTTATTTTCACAGGAGAGCCTGAAGATGGGCAGCATGACAGGTTCAGACGTGAGTCGACTGAACGAAGGGAACAGCCCCCACCTCCTGCAGAGCGGAGAAGAGCTATCAGGTTGCCTTTTGGTCTCGGGCATATTTACAATTTCACCTTTAATGCAGTGGCATTTACCGTTCTGGCCTTGGGATTAAGGGTTATCGAACGTCATTCCGACATTGAAAAGCGACAGAAAGAGCTCGAAAAGGAAAAACTGAGTTCTGAACTGGCCTTTCTGAAGAACCAGATCAGCCCGCATTTCTTTTTTAATACACTCAATAACATATATTCTCTCATCAGTATTAATACTGACGATTCGAAAGATGCAGTACTAAAACTTTCGAAAATGATGCGTTACCTGCTTTATGAATCCGAAAGAGGCCATACCAAATTGTCAGACGAAATTGACTTCATGAATAACTATATCGACCTGATGCGTCTCAGGATAACGGATAAAGTGAAGCTCAACGTTTCGTTTCCGGCAGATTATAGCAATATCAGCATTCCACCGTTGCTCTTCATTTCGGTTATTGAAAATGCCTTCAAACATGGTATCAGTTATCGCGAAAAATCTTTTATTGATGTTGCCATGGAAGTATCCGCAAAAATGATTACCTTCAATTGTGTAAACAGCCTGTTCCCCGGTGGCGAAACCAAATCAAAGGAGAATTCCGGAATCGGACTGGAAAACCTGCAGAAACGGCTGAAACTATTATTTCCGGGGCAGCATACCTTCGCAATTGATAAAACTGAATCGGTATATCAGGTTGTCATACAAATATTTATGACCAATAACCCATCTGATGATCAATACAATAGCCATTGATGATGAGCCACTGGCACTTCAACTGGTTGCAGGGTACATCGAAAAAACACCCGGTCTGAATCTTACCGGAAAGTTCGATAATCCACTCGATGCGGTTGAATTCATGGCCGGGAATGAAGTGGATTTGATATTTATAGACATACAAATGCCCGATCTTACGGGCATTGAATTTACACGGGCCATGAAAAAGGGGCCCAAAGTTGTTTTTACCACCGCCTATGAAAAGTATGCTCTGGAGGGTTTCAGGCTCGAGGTGGT
>JAFGVG010000419.1 GCA_016938095.1 Bacteroidales bacterium | reverse complement strand
GGGTTAGACAACACCCTGAGCCATCATGGCATTGGCGACCTTGATGAAACCACCAATGTTGGCACCCTTCACATAATTGATAAAACCGTCCTGTTCTTTTCCATATTTCTGGCAGGTGGCATGAATGTTGATCATAATCTGGTGCAGACGTTGATCCACTTCTTCGCGCGACCAGGGCAAACGCATGGAATTCTGTGTCATTTCGAGACCCGAGGTAGCAACACCACCGGCATTGGCAGCCTTACCGGGTCCGTAAAGGATCTTTTCCTTCAGAAATACTTCCACAGCCTCGGGTGTTGAAGGCATGTTGGCACCTTCGGAAACCACCATACATCCGCCTTTGCAAAGCAATTCGGCATCATCGGCATTGATTTCATTCTGGGTAGCGCTGGGGAAAGCCATGTCGCACTTAACCGACCAGGGACGTTTGCCCTCGAAATATTTTGCCCCGAACTTTTCGGCATACTCCTGTATACGGCCACGCCTGTTATTCTTCAGGTCCATTACCCAGTCGAGTTTCTCGGAAGTTATACCGTTTTCATCATAAATATATCCCGCTGAATCAGACAGGGTAAGCACTTTGGCTCCCAATGCCAGCAGTTTTTCAACCGTGTATTGCGCTACATTTCCGGAACCCGAAACAACAGCTGTTTTCCCGGCTATTTTTTCATTCCGTGTTTTCAGCATTTCTTCGGCAAAATAGACTGAACCATAGCCTGTGGCCTCGGGACGAATAAGACTGCCGCCCCATTCGACTCCCTTACCGGTTAACACGCCGGTAAACTCGTTACGAATACGTTTATACTGTCCGAACATGTAACCAATTTCGCGGCCACCAACGCCAATGTCACCGGCAGGTACGTCGGTATCCTGACCAATATGCCTGCTTAGCTCTGTCATGAAACTCTGGCAGAAACGCATCACTTCGTTATCGGATTTGCCCTTGGGGTCAAAGTCGGAACCGCCCTTGCCGCCACCCATGGGAAGAGTTGTAAGGCTATTTTTGAAAACCTGTTCAAAGGCCAGGAATTTGAGAATACCCAGGTTTACCGTGGGGTGAAAACGCAACCCACCTTTATAGGGACCTATGGCACTGTTCATCTCAATGCGGTAACCCTTGTTGATCTGAATTTCACCCTTGTCGTCTATCCAGGGTACGCGGAACAGGATAACCCTTTCAGGCTCAGTGATTCTTTCAAGGATTTTACCATGTTTAAAGCGGGGGTTTTCTTCAATAAAGGGCATGATGGATTCCACCACCTCTTTCACTGCCTGGTGAAATTCAATTTCACCGGGATTTTTGGCAATTACCTTTGCCATGAAGTCATTTACTTTTACATCGAGAATGTCGGCCATATTATGGGAGTTTTAAGATTTATAAAAGAGCTGAGAGCTTTGAGCTTTGAGCTTTGAGCTATGAGCTATGAGCTGCGAGCTGCGAGCTGTGAGCTGTGAGTTATTCGTGTAAACTGGTAACACGTTAAGCTCAAAGCTAGCAGCCCATAGCTCGCAGCTCGTAGCTCATGGCTCGTAGCTATTCGCTGCAAATCTATAAACTCTTGTAATAAATGCTGTTAGCTTTACCCGAATAACCGGGGTTCACGTATGATTTTACGTGTTTTACGTATGATGGTGGTTAGCTGCCTGCCTGCCGTCCAGGCAGGTTGGCTTTTGGCTGTTGGCTTTTTGCCTCAAAGTGCCATGCGTTTTCACAGCCTTTTAAACACAAAGTTCACTAAGTAGAAGTTTCACAAAGTGCACAAAGTATAAGAACACTAAGGAATCCCGCCGATGGCGGGATTTTCTTTGTGCCCTTTGTGCTATTTTTCTTTGTGCCCTTTGTGTCTAATAGTGACCTGCCGTTAGACAGCATAGCACACTCCCGGAAGGAGTGTTATAATTTTTACAACAACATCAAAACTAACAAACCGATAAAAAACAAAATAGTTGATAAAACATAAAATTGCTTGTTTGTGAGATACTTATATTTTACAATGAGATCCACAACCAAGTGAATTATCAAGAAAAAAGCCACCAGTGTAAATACTTGAATTTCGAAATCAGCATTTATAAACTGAATAATTGAAAATATTGTTAAACAAACATATAGCGCGGTAAGCATTAACCTGCTGACAACATTCCTCGTAAAGTTTTGGTCATTATCAGGATTTTTCTCTTTTGAAAAAATAAAAAGAATTAATCCCAGACAGAAAAAACCACCGGCAAGTGATGACATATTAAGGTTTTTATAAACCATTAAATCTTTCTTAAGGATTTGGATGAGCAAAAACAATATTGTACTTAAAACAGCAACAACCAAACCGGCTATTTTTATGCCATATGAACCCAGGGATACGTCGGCTTTCAGTTGATTATTATTTTTCATAGCATTTACAAATTTTACTTTCTTTTTAGTAGTTGATAATAGTGCAAAATCTTGTCAAAATAAAAAATGATAAGCTTTTAAAGAATTAACAGTATTGGAAAATATTTGAACAACAACTGCATATTTCATTACGACCGCATAACTGTTAAACAACTTTGTTTACTGATTTTGAACTTTTAAATAATGTCTTATACCTTGCCTGATTTTGTAGTGCAAATAAGCTTCCCTACAGCTAAAATACCCTACTGAAGTAAAGCGGCCAAAAGCTAATAGCAAACAGCTAACAGCCAACAGCTAACAGCTCACAACTCACAGCTCAATGATATTATTTCGGATGGCAAACTTCACCAAATCTACCGAGGTGCGAAGGTTGAGCTTTTGCATGATGTGATTCTTATGCGTTTCAACGGTACGAACGCTCAGGAAAAGCTTATCGGCGATTTCCTTGTTGGTAAGGCTGTTGCCCCATAGCTTCATAATCTCTATTTCGCGTGAACTCAAACTTCGGATATCGGACCTGTCGTCTTCGGTTTTCAGCTTGTGGATATACTTGTTCAGCAGCAATACGGTGATGGAATTGCTGAAATATTCATGGCCGCTGCGCAGGGTGTAAATGGCCTCTATGAGTTCAGTACGACTGGTATCCCTGGCCAGAAATCCCTTGGCACCTGCCTTGATGGTCCGTAGCACAGCCTCTTCGTCGTTTGAAACCGAGATGACCAGGACTTTCACCCTTGGAAAACCTGTGGAGACCCGGGTTACCAGGTCGGCAAAAAGTCTGTTGAATGAATGAACAACAATGATGAGCACATGCACGGACGTGGCTTGCAAAGTCTCCGGCAAATGATCGTATGTATCGGCCTTTACAACAATATCAATATCCTCAGTCGGGCCCAGTAATGAAGCTATCCCCTCGAGGGTTATTTTCATTTCGTCGATAATGCCGATGCGGATTTTATCAGCCATGATGTATTGAGGCATTTGCGTATCTGAAACCTCTAAATATACTTGATTAATTTTTAATCTTAGATAAAAAATTGGTTTATGATAGCTGGTTGTTCTTTAAGAAATACCGCAGGTATTTCCCTTTGTGTGCTAAATTCTTCGCGTTCTTCGTGAAGTCTTATCTTTGTGGCCTTTGTGTTAAAATATCATATGCTGCCTGATAAAACCACCTTCCTCCGGCTACCCCATCACAATCACTGAGGTCTTTTGGCGGCCGTTCATCAGCACCTGTAAAGGCTCATCAAACCGCACGTGTCTGAGGTATTGGCTGACATTCACCGCTTCACAACTTCTTAATTTTTCCCACTGCACATAATCGGTTGATGATGTGTCGAGCACTGAGAAGTAGCCAATATTCATGGAGGTTACATTGTGAAAGAAATGCGAACCCAGTGACGAATCGAGCGGAAAATTGGCCAAACTCACCTCCACGATAACCCGTGCATTGGAAATTTGCGACCACACCACCGGTATGCCCAGGAACGGGTCGCGTGTACCCCATCGGCCCGGACCAACCAGTATATATTCACGCTTTTCCCTGATCATTCCGGCGTTGATCTGCTCAACCTCCCGGGCAATATCCCAGGTTTTCAGCTTATCGAACTTCTCTGAATCAATAAATACCACATCGCGGATATGACTGATTTCGCCGTTCCCCAGACTCGACTGTGTGTACAGCAATACTTTCGACTGGTCGATTTTAGACATGTCGATGTTGTAACTCAGCTGATTGCCTACCAACGGTTTGATCTGCAGCAAATAAAAAGTCGGCAATCCGTTTTCAGCCTTGTTCAGGTCAACAGCATACTCAATTTCCACAGGCGATCCGAGCGCGTCTTCAATGGTACCCAACATCATATCGATGGTTTCAGCTAAGGGTATATAATGAAACTTAAGGATATCGGCAAAGTTCACCACCCTGGGCCCCGGCGTACTTAGTCCCGGTTCCACCCTGTCGTTATCGGTATGATATACTGATGCGCAGTGTTTGAGGGTACCGTGACTTTCAGCCACACTCAGGTCGAGCAATTCCAGCGAAGCCAGCTCACCATCGGTAACATAATCGACCTCAGATTTGGCGGTATTCAAAGCGTAGAATTTGTTCTGCGTACTGTTGATAAGATCTTTGGTGGTGTGCATCTCAATTTTGGGATACCGGGGCGAAAAACGATATGATTTCCAACCTTCTACCACGTACGAACCCAGCCCAACCGCTGCAACCGCAAAGCCTTCGTCGGGTTTCATATGTGCCACCGGATAAAAATTATACGATTGCGCTATGCCGCTGATATGGGGGTAGTAATAATTGTCATATTGTGTACCTACCAGCTCCTGCAGCACAACGGCCATCCTTTCTTCCTCTACCTTGTGGTTAATGGCCTGGAAGTATGTTCTGGAATTATCGGAATATACCGAAGCAAACACCAGTTTCACGGCCTGAATAAGGTTCTCCAACACTTTCTTTTTGTTATTCCGGTCGTTGGGAATGATATAAGTATCAAAAACCCCGGCAAAAGGCTGTGTTAGGGAGTCTTCCGATAAACTCGACGAACGAACGGCGATTGGTTTTTCAATCTGGTCGACAAAAAACTCGAGTTTTTTGGTAAGCGCCTGCGATAGTCGCGCATTCACAAAAGCCTGCCTTATCTGTTTGTAGGTGATTTCGGGCTTTATGATGAGTTCGAACAAGTTGTTGATCTCAACAAAGTACTCAAATTCTTCGGTGCCAATGATGGCCGTAATGGGTGTCCTGATATTTATTTCGTTGCTGATACTGCCAAAATCGATGTTGTACACCAGGGCGTTGACAAAGGCCAGGCCCCTGCCCTTACCCCCCAACGACCCGCCGGCGAAGGAAACAATGTTCCTGTTGTCCATGATGGCCGTGTCATCAAAAGTCAGCACCTTACCTTTTTTCTTTTCTTCGCGGTACTTCCGAAAGGTTTCCAGAAACTTCTGACGCGACACTCCTATATCTTTATAATCGCCTATCCGCATAGGGTTGAGGATACGTGCCAGTTCTATTTCGCCACGGGCCATCAGCCAAAGTGAATACTGGTTTTCAGCTGCATGCAGGTAAAAGGTCTCATCGGGAACCAGTGAAAGCAGCGATTCAAACTCGCGCAGCGACTTGGCCACGGCAATGGGTTTCCCCTCGCGATTGCGGAATACAAAATCGCCAAAACCCAGGTAGTAGGTAAGAAAGTTTTTCAGATCGGTCAGCAGGGTTTCGGAATTTTTGTTGATGAATCCGACATTCAGGCTCCTGGCAAGCCGTTCATTAGCAGGCTCCGACGATTGCAGGATGATGGGCAGGTTAAGGATGTGCGATTTGATATAGCGGATGAATTTATAGCCTGCCGTTTTATTGGGCTTGCCGTTGAGTTCAAATTCAACGTCGGAGATTACGCATAACATATAATCCTTATACTTGTTGAAGATGAACATGGCATCTTCGTATGTACGGGCATGTAAGATTTTCGGTCGCGAACGCATTCTACAGATCTTGTCGAGTTCGTTCTTCTCCACTTCGGGTAAAACCTGCTGTACCTGACCGAACACAATGGAATACAATATCTGCAGGTACTTCGAATAGTATTGTGCGGAATCCTCCACCAACAAAATGATACGCACCATGCCAATGCGTGTGTCATTCTCCACGTTGGCTTCGTCTTCGATAGATTTTACCAAAGAAAAGAATATCTGTGAATTGCCTGGCCACACAAATAGCTTGTTTACCGATGGCAGCGAGGGGACAAGTTCCTCGAAGTACCTGATGTTGCTCTTTTGGTTCAACAACAGGTATACTGGCATGGAAGGTCTTTTCTCCTTTATCTGCTCACTGATCTGAACCGGCGATTCGCGGTCGATTCCCACCATGATAATGGTAATATCAAAATTTGCCGTATCGAGCAGTTCAACAGCCTCTTCGGCGGTGGAAACCCCGGTAATGCGGGGCAGCGAGAACAGACTGTACTGGTATATGATACCCATGAACTGTTCGAAAAAACTGTCTTCGTTTTCGAGGATAAAGGCATCGTACAAAGTAGCCACAAAAAGGATCTCGCGTACTTTGTACTTCATCATATCGAGGTAAATGTACTTGTCGAGCGACTGCTGGTTGAAGAACAGCTGCAACGGACGTTTGTCCTTTACCAGTGAACGGCGGAATTCGCCAGGACTTGGAAGGGGTTTTGGCCCCGACTGCTGACTATAGATTGCCGTACCTTTAAAACTGTTGATATAGCCACAGATAAGCTTGCCCAGGTTAATGATCAGCTGACGCTCTTCTTTCAGAAAAGGTCCTTCGAAGGCAGGTGGAAACTCCTTCAGGTAGTAAACCTCTATTACACCCTGCTTATTGTCGAAGGTAACAAAGGACTCCCGCATCATCCAGGGGGTATCCCTGAAGTCCCTGCTTGTGTAATGCCTGCCTTCGTATGTTATGCGAACAGCAGTGTAACGCGAATACTGCCATGAGCGTGGCATGATATAGGCAATTTTTTGCAGGGTTTCATCCACAGGCTTACCCTGTGAAATGATATAGGAGGTGTGATTGATCACGTGCAGTTCCTTAAGCCGCTCCCTGTTTTCGTACAGCAGGTTGTTGAGAATATCGCGTGATGCTGACCCGGCTATCAGGTGTGCCAGGTTTATCAGCATATTGCGTTCCTCATTCAGGAAGGGACCCTCGTCGGCTTCCGGAAATTCTTTCAGGTAGAATACCTCAATCACGCCTTTCAGTCCGTTGGGCGTATCAAATGGCTGTTGCTGACATATGGCTGACTCCTGAAAATTATTGCTGACAAAGGTGACATTGTCGTACCGGATGCGGGCTGTTGTATGCTCAGGGTACTGGTAAGCCTCGGGGAGGATGGAACAGATCATCTGCAGCGATTCTTCGATAGACTTGCTCTCGCGCAGAATTAATGACGTCTGGTTAATTCCTTTCAGCTCTTTGAGCCTTTCGGTGTTTTTATACAACAGTTCGCGCAAGGCTTTTTTTGAAACTGTACCTGATATCAGCGCAGCCAGGTTTTCGATAAGGTCGCGTTCCTCCTTCAGGAAAGGACCTTCATCGGCATCCGGAAATTTCTCAAGGTAATAGATCTCGATGCTGCCCTGCTGGTTGTCCGGTGTTTCGAATACCTGCCGTTGAACCCAACGGGTGTCAGAAAAATCGCGGCTGACAAATACCTGATCGCCGTAGCGGATGCGTGCTGCACAATGGTTAGGGTACTGCCAGGCTTCAGGCAGAAAAGAACAGATTTCCTGCAGCGATGCTTCGAGTGAATGGCCTTTGTTAAGAATCTCGGCAGTTCGTCTGATTCCCTTCAGCTCTTTAAGCCTTTCGGTATTGTCGTAAAGCAGTTTGCCCAGTTTAATGGCTGAAGCATTGCCTGTAATAAGTGAGGCAACCGGAGGCAGCAATGATTCGATGGCCGTTTTTTTATCGCGGGTGTTCTTTTGCGAAAAGCTGACACCGGTATACACCGTAATCATTCCTTTTACAGCATCGGGGGTTTCAAATTCGTGCAACAGCGCGTGGGGGCTGGAGGTACAAACAGTGCTGCAATAAGTGTTATCATCAAACTGCAGGCTAACGCCAACCACTTCATGATGTTGAAAAGCGTTAGCGAGTATATTACAGACAGCGGTAAGCTTTTCAGGTATGGTGCCTTGTGCTGTTATTACCAGGGCAATTTCACCAAGAACAGCTATGGATTGTGCATCAGCCATATGTTGCAAAGGGGTATGCATAGGACAAATATACAACAAAAACGGTACAGTAAACGGACATGCAGCGCACAGGGATTGCTTCGCTACCGCTTACAATGACGCGTTGCTCATTGCCACTGCATATTCTCACTGATACTATGCACCGTCATTGCGAGCGAGGGACGAGCGTGGCAATCTGTGCTATGAAGAGATTGCTTCGCTATCGCTCGCAATGACGCGTTGTTCTAAGCTGAGCGTAGTTTTTAACTACGCTTCCCGGATAAATATTCGTGTATACCCTTTGCCGCGCGACGTCCGTCGCCCATAGCAAGGATAACGGTGGCGCCGCCCCTGACAATATCGCCACCGGCATAGAGCCCCTCAATATTCGACTGCATATGTTCTTCGTCGACCTGAATGGTGCCCCACTTGCTTACATGCAGGCCGGGCATGCTTTGCGGCACAAGCGGATTGGGCGATACGCCAATGCTGACAATTACCAGATCGGTATCCATTTCGTAGGTTGAACCGGGAATGGGCACGGGTTTTCTGCGACCGGAGGCATCAGGCTCTGACAATTCCATCCTTTGCAACCGCATGCGGTTCACGCGTCCGTTTTCATCTGCAAAATACTCAATAGGCGCCTGCAGGTTCAGGAATTCAATGCCTTCTTCCTGCGCATGCCTGATCTCTTCCTTACGTGCAGGCATTTCGGCAAACGACCGCCGGTAGATGATCATGGCCCGCTCCGCACCTAGCCTTTTGGCCGTGCGCACCGAATCCATGGCCGTGTTGCCACCACCAATAACGGCAACGTTCTTACCATGCAGCACCGGAGTGTCATAATCGC
>JAFGVG010000418.1 GCA_016938095.1 Bacteroidales bacterium | reverse complement strand
GGTCTTAGTGAAGCTTTCTCTTCGTGTACTTCGTGTTAAAAAAAAGACTGCCAAGCACAGCGCAGGCAGCGTATGGAAGAATCATACTAACCATTGAATATCTATACTTTATAATTATTAGCTTGACGACTATGGGCTCTCACTTAGGCGCCTTCAGGTCTAGCCCACCATGTTCAGATCTACGCCAAAAGCCAGTAATAAAAGGATTACCACCCCGACAACTATCCGGTAATAACCGAAAGCCTTAAATCCATGCCGGGTAAGAAAACTGATAAAACCCTTGATGGCCAGCATAGCTACAACAAATGCAACCGCATTTCCGATCAGCAGTGTTTTAATGTTTTCAGGCGTTATCACATGGTATGTGTTATATAACTGCAGGGCTGATGCGCCCAACATGGTGGGAACAGCCAGAAAAAAGGAAAACTCCGCAGCCTGCTTACGGGTGAGCTGTTGAGTTAATCCGCCAATGATAGTGGCAGCCGCTCTGGATACCCCAGGAATCATGGATATCACCTGAAAAACACCTATTTTTAGAGCTTTAGGATAAGTCACCTGTGATTCATTAGCAGTGTTTTTAAACCAATTGTCGACAAAAACCAGTATGATACCACCCAACACCAAGGATACAGCCACTACCAAAACGCTTTCGAGCATCGAATTAATATAATCGCTCAATAAAAAACCCAGAATACCCGCCGGTAACACAGCCACAAACAATTTCAGGTAAAAATCAAACCGGTGTAAAAAACGTGCCAGCCAGTTTCCGGGAAAGGGCGAAACCCTTACCGGTTCGATAAACCGTTTCCAATAAAGCACCACTACGGAGAGTATGGCGCCAAACTGTATATTTACGGTAAACAAATTGGTAAACTCCCCCGGCTCAACGCCAAGTAATTTCTGGGCAATGATCATATGTCCCGTACTCGATACCGGCAGGAATTCGGTTAATCCTTCAACAATGGCAATGATAACGCTCTGAATGGTATTCATGTGCAATATGGTGTAAATTTAACAAGCAAGTCACAAAGATAAGCAATGTTGATAACCACGAAATAAAACAGCAAAAATTGGCAAAATAACCTAGATTTGCGGTTAAAACGTTATGTGATGATGATGATGAAAATTTCATTGCCATTCAAAATAGGCGTGTTGATGACACTGGCCATTGCCCTGCTAATCGTGTCGGGCTATTTTGTATTCACCAACCTGTCATCGATAGTTACTTCCATTGAGGTTAAATCGAAGCCCGACATGAGGCTGTTGGCCATCAAGGAATTAGCTGGCGATCTCGACAAAGCCGATAACAGTGTAAGAATATATACGTTAACCCGTAAGCAGCAGGATATCAGACCTTATTACCAGGTACTCGATGGCATTGACGATAAACTTAATGCATTGCGTGAATACAGCACCCGCGATACCCTGTTGCTGGCCCAGGTGGATACCATCACCAGTCTAATTGAAGAAAAAATGGTCATCTGGAATAAAATGCTTTACCTCCATCATTCCGATTCGCTTGATGTTTACATCAGAAAACTATCGGCCAAGGTGGCAGTTTCTACACTCAACGCCAAAGCACCCGAAAAAAAAGTCCTGAAACGTTTGTTCGGAAGCCGTAAAGCCGAAAAAGCTGAGGAGGAAAGACTTGCTGAGGAAGATGCCGCAACCCGGCAATCTATAATCAATGATATCAACCGTATAGAACAACAAGACAGTTTGAAACTGACAAAACTGGTGGTGACTGAAGCCCGTCTGGCCAATACCAGCGATGAAATCAGGGAGCGTTTGTACACACTGATAAGCCGTATGGAAAATGAGGTTTACCTGTTAATGCATAACAATGCCATAGCAGCAGAGAACCTTGCTGAAAAAACATACCGGCGGCTAGCCGTCTTTGCCATACTGGTTACCTTACTGGCCATTCTTGTGCTTGTGGTAATTGTAAGGTATGTTCGGAAAACCAGGGAAGTACAAAGAGCCCTCGAACGCTCGAAAAACGAAGCAGAACAACTGGCACTGACCAAAGAAATGTTCATGGCCAACATGAGCCATGAAATCCGTACCCCTGTTAACGCTATCTATGGCTTTGCCGAGCAGTTGCTGCATGAACCGCTCGATGAAAAAAGCCGCAACATGATTGGCATTGTCAAATCATCGGCTGATCACCTTTCACAAGTGGTTAACGACATTCTCGACTTTTCCAAATTACAGCATGCAACTATTGAACTGGAAAAAGAAAACTTTGATATCCGGAAGGTTTGTGAAGAAATCAAGCTGCTTTTTGAAAAAAAAGCCCGCGAAAAAAATACCCGTCTGCAGTGCTTTATCAATCCCGTAGTACCCGAAGCCCTGCTTGGCGATGCTTACCGCCTGAAACAAATCATCATTAACCTGTTAAGCAATGCTGTTAAATTTACAAACAATGGAGACATCAGTATTTCAGTAAATGCCGCAGCATTCAGCGGATCCTCGTTTCAATTGCTTATTGCCGTTTCAGATACCGGAATTGGGATTAGCAAAGAAATGCAGCAAAAGGTTTTTGACGATTTCACACAGGCCGAAGCAGGCACCAGTCGGAAATACGGAGGAACAGGACTGGGACTTTCCATTGTGAAAAAACTGGTTGAATTGCATCATGGTGAACTGATCCTTGAAAGCGAAATCAACCGGGGTACTTCTATAACCTGTAAAATACCCTGTCAGGCAGGAGACCC
>JAFGVG010000065.1 GCA_016938095.1 Bacteroidales bacterium | reverse complement strand
TGTGTACCCGCATTAAGGAGAATATTCTTACCAGTCATATTCCGGTATTGTTGCTGACTGCCCGAACCACAGTGGAAAATTGGATTGAAGGATTGGAGCGTGGAGCAGATGATTATATTCCAAAACCGTTCAATTTATCCATACTGGAAGCCAAAATATGTACCACCATCCAAAACAGGCAAAGGCTCAGGAAGCTATTCCTTACCAAGGCGAACGCTGAGCCGAAAGAACTCGTCTCCACTTCACTGGATGAGCAATTTTTGAAGAAAGCGATTGAAACGGTTGAAGCCCATTATCAGGATTCTGAATTCTGTGTTGAAGTCTTCGTTGAAAAAATGGCCGTCAGCAGGAGCCTGCTGCATAAAAAGCTTACAGCCATCGTAGATCAGTCTGCCGGTGATTTCATTACCCATATCAGGTTAAAAAAGTCTACAGAACTGTTAAAAACCCGTATATTCAATATTTCAGAAGTAGCCTACCAGGTTGGCTTTAATGATCCCAAATATTTCTCCAGGATTTTCAGACGGGTGTACGGCGTGACGCCCACTGAATACGCCGAAGGTAAGCTGCCTGTCACCATAGCGGACAATTGACCTGTGGAGATTTGTCCCCCTTTTATCATCATTCGTCCACCTGTTTTGATTAACAGCCGTATAATTTTACCTTGTTAGCAGGTGGCCTGACTTGTCGGGGTCCATAGCTATAATATCAACATTTTTTGGGTTTCAGATTAACGATTATGAATTACAGTAAAATTCCGATGATTATGACAAAGACAGCAAAATCCATTATTCTTCTGGCTACACTGGTTTTCCTGACAAACATTTCCATTGCTCAGCATAATAAACCCGTTTATGTAGAGGTCGACAAGCCAGGAGCAATAATACAGCCAACCATGTGGGGTATATTCTTCGAAGACATCAATTTTGGTGCTGACGGAGGTCTTTATGCCGAACTGGTTAAAAACCGGTCATTCGAGTTTTATAAACCCAAAACAGGTTGGAAAGTAACCACCACCGATAAGGATTCATCCCATTTTGTTGTCATTAACAGGGGGGCAACGCATGAAAACAATCCTCGTTTTGCCCGTGTGAAGGTCGATGAGGATAGCAGCAAATTCTGTCTGACGAATACAGGGTTCAGGGGAATGGGCATTCATGGAGGCAAAAGTTACCGGTTTTCAGTAATGGCATCGCTGCCATACGCCGGCGATGTGTCATTGCGTATTGAACTGGTAAATGCAAAGGGTGAAACCATTGGCCAGACAAGGCTGCAGCCATCCGGAAAACAATGGAAAAAATACAGCGCAGAATTAACGGCTTCTGCTACCGATGCACAGTCAAGGCTGAATATCTGGTTCCAGGGGAAGGGTCTTATCGATATCGATATGATTTCGCTTTTCCCCACGGATACCTGGAAAAACAGGCCCAACGGTCTGCGGGCTGACCTGGCGCAAATGCTGGCCGACATGAATCCCGGATTTTTAAGGTTTCCCGGTGGGTGTATCGTGGAAGGCTGGAACCTGGGTGTACGTTACCAATGGAAAAAAACCATCGGCGATGTCGAAGACCGCCAAATGATCATCAACAGGTGGAACACCGAGTTCGCGCACAGACTTACCCCCGATTACTACCAGACCTTTGGACTAGGATTTTATGAATATTTTCTGTTGGCCGAAGACCTCGGAGCGCAGCCATTGCCCATACTGAACTGCGGTATGGCCTGTCAGTTCAATTCGGCAGAGGTAGTCGCACTTGATCAGCTCGATCCGTATATTCAGGATGCCCTGGATCTGATAGAATTTGCCAACGGACCTGCTGATTCGAAATGGGGCAGTATTCGTGCCAAAATGGGTCATCCCCAATCTTTTAAACTGAAATACCTGGGCATTGGCAATGAACAATGGGGGCCGCAGTATTTCGAGCGCTACCTGCTTTTTGAAAAAGCTATCAATGAGAAGTATCCCGATATTGTTCTGGTGTCGGGCACAGGACCGCAACCCGACGGCGATCTGTTTGATTATGCCTTGAAGGCATTGAAAAACACAAAAGCGGAGATTGTAGACGAACATTACTACCGGCCACCGGTTTGGTTCCGCGAAAATGCCAGCCGCTATGATAATTATGATCGCAAGGGATATAAGGTATTTGCCGGCGAATATGCAGCACAAAGTGTTGGTACGGCAAGTCCCCTCAACAAAAATAACTGGGATTGTGCATTGTCGGAGGCAGCCTTCATGACAGGTCTCGAAAGAAATGCCGATATTGTAGTAATGTGTTCCTATGCCCCGTTGTTTGCACATACCGATGGCTGGCAATGGACACCCGACCTGATCTGGTTTGATAACCTGACTTCGTTTGGAACGCCAAATTATTACGTACAAAAGTTGTTTTCGGTAAACAAGGGTACGCATGCGTTGAATATGTTGCGTGAAAACGAACCCCTTACCGGCCAATCGGACGTGTTTGCCTCGGCAACACTGGATCAACATACCGGTGAAGTTATTCTTAAACTGGTGAACTATGTCGGACAGGTAAGTGAAGTACCCGTGGTATTGAAAACTGCCCGGCGAATGTTGCCCGGGGCCAGCATGACTGTTTTGCAGCACAGCGACCTGAATGCCATGAATTCCCTGCAGGATCCCGAAAACATTCGTCCGGAGAAGCGCCCGCTGCAAGTAAAGGGTAAAAAATTCACCCTTGCACTGGATCCGTATTCACTGACTGTTGTAAAAATTAAACTTCAATAGGCCAAAACATGAGGGGGGTACTATTAGTGCCTTTTATGGGCATTTCAGGAGAGCCGCTCCATTTTAAAAAAAATGTCTGGAAGGGTTTCAGCCGGGTTTTTGGCAGGCAAAGTGCCGCGATGCGAATAGCATTGTGGGGCCTGTTTTTGTTGGCAAATCTGACGTTTTCGGAAGCACAAACCATATCGGTTCACGACCCGGTAATGATAAGGCATGCGGACAGGTTTTACCTTTTCTGCACCGGGGTGGGTATTTCCTGCTGGTCGTCAGCCGATATGGTAAACTGGAAGGCAGAAAAACCGGTTTTTGACAGACCTCCGGCATGGGCTGTCAGCGCCGTCAAAGGTTTTAAAGGCCATATCTGGGCTCCCGATATCTCATACCATCACAACCGCTATTACCTGTATTATTCAGTTTCGAGCTTTGGCAAGAATACCTCATGTATCGGCCTGGCTACCAATCCTACCCTCAACCCGGATGATCCGGCTTTCAAGTGGACCGATCATGGAAAAGTGATCCAGTCGGTTCCCAACCGGGACAACTGGAATGCCATTGATCCAAACCTGGTGGTGGACGAAAACAATACCGGCTGGCTCAACTTCGGCTCATTCTGGGGTGGCATCAAAATGGTGCGCCTGAATGACCATTACACTGCAATAGATACCACCCAGCAATGGTACACCCTTGCCACACGCGAACGGTTGTATGGTATTAACGATGACAATGCCGGTGATGGAGCCATTGAGGCACCTTTTATCATCCGGAAAAACGAGTATTACTTTCTTTTTGTATCGTTCGATTATTGTTGCAGGGGTGTCAACAGCAACTACAAAATAATGGTCGGGCGTTCGGCATCAGTCACCGGTCCGTATGTCGACCGCAACGGCAAAGAACTTGCGGCAGGGGGCGGTTCACTGTTGGTTCAGGGCAATGCCGGCTGGCCGGGTGTCGGTCATAATGGTATCTGCTCGTTCGACCAAAAAGACTACATGGTATTTCACGGATACGATGCATCCGATGGAGGAAAGCCAAAACTCCTGGTGCGCGAAATCGAGTGGGAAGCTGCGGGTTGGCCTGTCGTGAAATTGTAGGTTACATTAAACCGGTAGTGCTGCATACACAGTTGCCTGTTGATGATATCATTCCAAAAAAAATCATCCGCGTCTCGTGATTCGTGGATGATTTTTATTAAAAGTAAAAAATACTTTTTATATTTGATTTCGTTTTTTCAGAATTTCTGCCCATATGCATGCCGATCCATATAAAATTCATTCCAGGCATTACGTCGCAGTGGACTGCGTTATTTTCGGTTACGAAGATGAGATGCTCAAAGTATTACTGTATCCCCGTGGGTTTGAGCCCTCGGAGGGCAACTGGTCGTTGCTCGGTGGTTTTGTCGATGAAGATGAAACACTGGGCGATGCTGCCCGTCGGGTGTTGTACAATATTACCGGACTCAGGAACATTTACCAGGAGCAGGTTCATGCTTTTTCGGCCCTCAAACGCGATCCGGCCGCAAGGGTGATGAGTGTTACTTATTATGCCCTGATTCGCATACGGCAACAGGACAATGACCTGGTGCGCGAACATGGCGCTAAATGGTGGCCGGTAGCCGACCTGCCGCAGCTGATTTTCGACCATTACGATATGATTATGCATTCGCTGTTGCGGCTGCAGCAAAAGGCCGGGGTGGAAATCATCGGCAGGGAACTACTGGGCGATACCTTTACCATAACCAACCTTAAAAAGCTTTACGAGGCTATTTTCCAACGCGAGATTGATGCCGGAAATTTCAGGAAAAAGATATTGTCGCTTGGCGTACTGCAAAACACAGGGCGGAAGGACAAGCACGAATCCAAAAAAGGAGCTTACTTATACAGGTATGTGCCGCCCGACAATCTCCTGAACATTGTACCCATTTATAAATAAACACTGATTGGCATTTGAAAGGCAAATTCAACATGTATAATAAACATTCTTAACATAAAATACCTAAAACTATGGCTCTCATCGACTGGATTGTAGTTGCGTTGTTCTTCATTGCCCTTATTGGCATTGTTGTTTGGGTTTTCCTGCAACGGGAAAAAGATACGAAAGATTATTTCCTGGCAGGCAAGAAGGCAGGCTGGGTTTCCATCGGTTCCTCCATTTTTGCTTCTAACATTGGTTCGGAGCATTTGGTAGGACTGGCCGGAACAGGTTTCATCAGCGGTATGGCAATGGCCCACTGGGAAATACAGGCGTGGGTGATTCTATTGCTGGGATGGGTTTTTGTCCCCTTTTACGACAGGATCAAGATATTTACCATGCCGGAATTCCTGGAACGGCGTTTTTCATCCGGATCGCGTTCCATTCTTTCGGGGATATCACTGGTCAGCTATGTGCTCACCAAGGTGGCCGTCACGGTGTATGCCGGTGGTGTGGTTTTCAAAGAGGTTTTTGGCATTGAAAGCATGTGGGGCATCGACTTTTTCTGGATCAGCGCTATTGGCCTGGTGGTTGTAACAGGTATTTATACGGTGCTGGGAGGGATGAAGGCCGTAATGTATACCTCGGTACTACAAACACCTGTTTTATTGATCGGCTCCATTGTGATCCTGTTCATTGGATTGACAAAGGTAGGTGGTTGGGGCGAAGTACAGCGTATTGCCGGTGACAATATGCACTTGATGAGACCCATCAGCGATCCCGAATTCCCCTGGCCGGGAGTAATACTTGCTTCAATGGTAATTGGTTTCTGGTACTGGTGTACTGACCAGTTCATTGTTCAGCGCGTGTTGTCAGGTCGAAATCAAACGGAGGCAAGGCGTGGTGCGATTCTTGGAGGCTATTTTAAGCTATTGCCGGTTTTCATCTTCCTTATTCCCGGAATGATTGCCTTTGCATTAAGTCAGAAAGGCCTGTTGAATGTATCCTCCAGCGATTCCGCGTTTGCTGCAATGGTGGCGCAATTGCTGCCGGTTGGCTTTAAAGGTGTTGTAGTTTGTGGCTTGTTGGCCGCCCTCATGAGTTCCCTGGCATCATTGTTTAATTCTTCGGCAGCCTTGTTTGTAGGCGATTTTTATAAGAAGTTCAAGCCCAAAGCCAACGAAGAGCATTTGGTTTTGGTTGGAAGAATTGCGACCGTGGTGGTGGTGATTCTTGGCGTGGCATGGATACCCGTGATGCTGGGACTTGGTAAAGTGCTTTATGAATACCTGCAGGCAGTTCAGGGATTGCTCGCCCCGGCGATTGCATCTGTTTTCCTGCTTGGGGTGTTCTGGAAGAGGACTACCGCAAAGGCCGCTTTATGGGGGATGATTACCGGGTTTACCATCGGGATGTTCAGGTTGTTCCTGAATGTCACAGTAGGTGCAAAAGTAGCACTGGTTACTGAAGCTGAGAAGCTGATGAATAAAGTGAATGCGGTGACTGAATACACCAGGGAATTGCTGGTAACCAATATTCAGGCGTTATCAGATAAAATTGCTACCGCCTATCCTGCCATTGGAGATTCAATGCAGGCTTCCCTTAAAGATGCAGCTGTATCAATGGGCTCCATTACACCGGAAAGTAAGGAACATGCTTATAATATGCTTTCCCAGGTATCAGGGACATTGAATACCATGCTCGCTGATCAATATGGATTTTTATACAGTATTGCCTCAGTGAATGGCCATATTTTTACGTCATTGCTTTTCATATTCTGTATTGCATTGGTGATATTTATCAGCCTGTTTACCACTGCTCCCCGCGAAGATCAATTGAATTACACCATGTATGCAGCTACTCCCGAAGAAAAAGCGATCACCCGTGCCAGCTGGAACAAATGGGATGTAATCCATACAATAATCATTGTGACCATTATTGTCGCATTCTATATCTATTTTTGGTAGTATATAATTATAAACCAAGGATTAATGAATCAGCTGTTAGCCTTTAGCTGTTAGCTTTTAGCAGAACTTTCAACACTAGCTAATCAAAAGCCAAAAGCCAAAAGCCAATAGCCAACAGCTGACATTTCAGTTATAACTTCAAACATTAGCAAATGAACAAATACGTGATAGGCATTGATTACGGCACCGATTCGGTGCGGTCGCTGATTGTAGATGCATCAACCGGTAACGAAGTTGCCGGTGATGTATTTTACTACCCGCGGTGGAAGGAAGGTAAATACTGCAACCCTGTGCAAAACCAGTTCAGGCAGCACCCGCTCGATTATATAGAAGGACTCGAAACAACCATAATCAATGCACTGGCTAAAGCACCGGCCGATGTGGCAGCAAATGTGGTGGCGATATCCGTGGATACCACCGGATCAACTCCTGTGGCTGTCAACCGCGAAGGGATTCCGCTATCGTTAACGCCCGGCTTCGAAGAGAATCCCAATGCCATGTTTGTGCTGTGGAAAGATCATACGGCCACTAAGGAAGCCGACGAGATTAACAACCTGGTGAAAACCTGGGGTGGTGCCGATTATACAAAATTCGAAGGCGGCGTTTATTCTTCGGAATGGTTCTGGGCCAAGGTGCTTCATGTGTTGCGCGCCGATGAGCAGGTAAGGAATGCTGCTTTTTCGTGGGTTGAACATTGCGACTGGATACCGGCCATACTCACCGGCAAAACCGATCCGCTTGACCTTATCCGGAGTCGTTGCGCAGCAGGGCATAAGGCCATGTGGCACCCCGATTTTAACGGGCTGCCTTCCGAGGATTTCCTGGTGAAGCTCGATCCGCTGTTGAAGGGTTTACGCGACAGGCTTTATAAAGAAACCTATACCTGCGAAGTAAAGGTGGGCAATCTTTCTCCGGAATGGGCAAAACGCCTGGGTTTGCCGGAAACGGTTGCTGTTGGCGTGGGTGCTTTCGATGCTCACCTGGGCGCCATTGGTGGTGAAATAAAACCTTATTACCTGAGCAAGGTAATGGGCACTTCAACCTGCGATATGCTCATTGCCCCCATGGAGGAAGTCGGCGATAAACTGGTCAACGGTATTTGCGGACAAGTCGACGGATCCATAATTCCCGGAATGATGGG
>JAFGVG010000064.1 GCA_016938095.1 Bacteroidales bacterium | reverse complement strand
GTCGGCATTGACAATTTCAAAAAGCCTTACCAGAGCCACCACCTTTTGTTTCTGGGTGAGGGTTTTGTTAATCTTTTTACAGAGCCCCAGGATCCTTACCGAATCTTTAACCGAGGTGAGTTTTCGTGGACTTTTTTCTTCTTTTTCCTCTTCATTTTCACCATTGGTATCGGCATCTTCCATGCCGCTGTACTGCCTGAAAAGGAGGAAATACTCTTTTACCTTGTCATCGTTAAGCTGCTGCTGCAGGAAATTTTTGACGTATTCCACCTGGGTGGATTCCACGCCCTCATCCTGTTTTGCAATAATTGCAAAAAGCTGCATCAGCGCTTTCAGAATTTCTTCACTCATTCAATAGGGGTTTGGGGAAATTAACAGGTTACACGGGTAAAGAAGAGCAGCTATTAATAAGGCACTTGTTCAAAAGGCACATCAACAATATCCGAATATTCTTCTCCGGCCTCGGACATATCTTCATCATCTTCGGGGTAGTGCCACCGGATGAGGATATCCTGTCCTTTTTCGTGCATTTCTTCAAGTTTCATCAGGATATCCAGCAGAAGCTTGGATGAGGCCGTATTGAAATAAGTGAGTTTGAAATTAAAGACCGTTTTGCTGTTGGGATTCTCAGCATATTCGTTAAGCCAATTTAATACCGGTTCATAAAATGAGCTGACATCTTCGGGAAGCGAACGGCCGCTGATTTCGAAAATCTCATTTTCTTTGTCCAGCATTATTTTGGGGGTGTCCTCAGTACCTTGAATTTTGATTGTTTCCATATGTTACAGAATTATTTTAATTGTCGGCTCTTGAAATAGTTGAAGTAAGTAAAAAGAATGAAGTATCGTCGGATATGGGCAGAAAATGGTACTCAAGTTCCTTGTTGGTTTTCCGCTTGATATCAATAAAACCAAGTCCGGCACCGCCTTTTTCGGAAAGTCTGCCTTCTTTCATTTGTTTTTTGTACAACTCTTTCAATTCCTCCTTATCCATTTTGTTAATATTTTCGAGCAGTTCGGTAAGGTATTCAATTTTGTCATTTTCAACTGCATTTCCGGTGGTAACACTGTATTCGTCCTCTCCCTTGCTGACCAGGAAAATACCTCTTCCGGAGAACAGATAATCGTTGGAAGTGAAGTCATCCGCGTGTTTGCTAATGTTTTGCAAACATTCAACCATCACATGGAATACTTTCCGTTGAACGGAATTGGGCTCATCCTCTTTCGACATGTTTGATTCGGTAAGAGATGTAAAAGCCTTGGTGATTTGGTGGGTAATTTCACCTTCGTACACCAGGGTAATCTCATGGGCTTTCATCGATTTGTAGAATTCATACACAAATTCCAGAAAACCTTTCACATCTTTTTTATTATCCATTGGTCATTCGGTTTTTATTACAATATTACTAAAATTCAATTCCAATCAATAGCACATCATCTATTTGTTTTCCGTTTCCTCTCCATTGCTCAAAATCGTCTGAAAATACAGCGCTGAATTTTTCAATGTGAAGGTTTTTGTTTTCCAAAATCAGCTCGCGAATGCGTTTGGGCGAATATTTTTTGTCATCGGGGCCACCCAGTTGGTCGGGGAGTCCGTCGGAGAAGAAAAAGAACTTGTCACCGCGTTTGTACTTTATGATATAGTTGGTAAAGTTTTCTTCTTCCTTTTTCCGGTGAGGGATACCGCCGATTGCCTTACGGTCGCCTTTGTATTCCAGCAATTCGCCATTGGTCAGGTGGTATAACGGGCGATGCGCACCGGCATACTGGAGTTCTTTATCAACATAATTGATTTTACAAAATGCAATATCCATGCCATCTCGTGCTTCAGCTTCTTCACTATCCTGTTTCAGGGTTTTTCTTACGCCAAAGTGCAGCATATCACAAATTTCTGCTGCAGTCATCTTACGGTCGTGGTCAACAATATTGTTCAATATAAAGTAGCCTACAAACGACAACAGGGCGCCGGGAACGCCGTGACCGGTACAATCCACGGCAGCAATGTAAATTTCATTTCCGCGGTTAAAGAACCAGGGGAAGTCGCCGCTGACCACATCCCTGGGTTTGTAATAAATGAACGATTTGGGGAGGTATTCTCGTACCGACCTGATATCGGGCAGGATAGAGGTTTGTATACGCTGTGCGTAATTGATGGAATCCTCGATCTTCCGGTTCTTGTCCTGTATCTCCAGCTCAATCTGCTTCGCCTCGGTAATGTCGTGCCCTACAAAAAGTATGGTTTCAAGCTCATTTTCGTTAAACTCCGGAATGGCTGCAAAGCTCATGATGCGGTCGGTTTGCACCTCATCAATCAGGGCAGGGACAGTAATTTCGGCCGAAGTTTTGTTGGGATATGCTTTGATGGTGTCGATGGTTTGCCTGAAATAATTGTCCAGCGTATCTGATATTTTTATTTCCGAAAGGTTTTTGTTGATCAGGTCTTTCGGGTCGATATCCATGAAGTTTTTAACCACCGGGTTGGCGTAGAAGAACTGTCCGATTGTGCTCAGGCGGATGATCATGTCGAGCGAATTTTCCGACAGGGCCTGCATTTTACTTTTGAGCCTTTCTTCGCGTTCTGCACGTTTCCGTTCGGTTATATCGGTTGAGTTAATGATAATGCCCTCGATGGCAGGGTCAGCAAGCAGGTTACGGCCGGTAGCTTCGAGGAAGATCTTCTGGCCGTTCTTTTTCATGTACGTATATTGGATGACAACTGGTTCTCCGGGGTTGGCCAGCAATTGCTTGAACATATTACGCATGCTGGTTTCTCCCTTGCGGGTTAGCCTGTCGATATCCTTACCATGCATCATTTCTTCGGGGGTAAACCCTAAAATCTTAATAACCGAAGGACTTTCGTATTTCATCACCATGTTTTCATCGTAAATGGCAATGATTTCCGATGCATTTTCGAGCAATGAATACTGTCTTTTCTGGGCGTTTTCAACTTCTTTGATCTGCGTTTCGAGGTGCTCGTTCGATTTTTTCAGTTCTTCCTGGGTTGCCCTCATTTCCTCGGCATTCTGGCGCAGTTCTTCCTCGTTTTCCTGGAGTTCGAGGGTCATCTGTTGCGATTCCACCAGTAGTTTTTCGGTTCGCTCGTTGATTTTCAGGTTAAACAGCGTGCGGGCCATAATTTCACCCAGTTCTTTCAACAACCTGATGGTAAGGTTGGGAATAAAATCTTCAACCGAGGCGAATTCCATTACGCCCTGTAGCTTCTCATCGGATATAAGCGGTATCAGCAGCAGGCTGCGAGGTTTCTGGTCGCCCAAAATACCTGAGGTTATGGTAACATAATCGTCAGGGATTTCGGTACGGTAAATATAGTCCATTTCAAAAGCGCACTGTCCTATAAGGCCATAGCCCATTTTGTATGCTGCCGAAACATACTTTTTGCGGTTATAGGCGTATGTGGCTGTATTCACAAGGGTTTTGTCTTCCTCGTTATACAGGTACAAGGCACCCTGAACCAGGCGCGTATACTTAACCAGGTTTTTGATAACCTCTGACGACAGTTCGTCAATTTTATTGTATTGCCGTAAAATATGCGAAATGGTTTCTTTACCTTCTGCAATCCAGCTTTGATCGGCTTCCTTGCGTGTGTTCTGCAGCAGGTTGTCGCGCATGATCAGCAATGACTCGGCCAGCATATCGTCATTGGCTGAAATAGAGAGGTCGGAAGAATAATCGCCTTCCCCTATCTTTTTTGCAAAATCAACCATGGCATTCATGCGTGATTCGCTTTCGTTGATTTGCGAAAGGAATTTTGATTCGTTCAGTAGCCGTCGACGGTCAATCAGATAGGCTCCCACAACAAAAATCAACGGCATCAGGTCGAGAATATAGAGCAGCGGGCTTTGACGATGAATAGTGCCTATGCCTTGTACGGAAAACATAACCTTGTTTCTGATAAATTCAATGATCCAGGCAATAATCGTAACCGACAAGCCTGAGACCAACGCCGTCACAAACGTTTCCGAATGGAAGACGTCATGAAATGCTGTATTTTTTGGTTTTTCGTTCATGATTTATCAGGCAACAGCAAATTTATTCAATCTTGTTCCCAGTTCATTGGCAACCATGCCCAACACTTCACTGGCGGTGTCATCGGGTTTTTTAAAGGCCCCCAGTTCCAATACCGCAATAGTCTGGTTTTGCATGACCACGGGGTATAAAATCAGGTATCGCGGATATGCGCTTCCCAAACCGGATGAAACGGTGAAGTAGTTTTCAGGAATATCGTAAATAACCATCATTGTCTGGTTAACGGCTGCCTGTCCGGGCAATGTATCACCGGGTTTGAACGGCTGTGGCTTCCGGTCGGTGAGCGCATACTCACCGGCAGGGGTAAAGTTTTCTTCGTTATTTTTGCGGGTATAAATAATGCCCTGAACGAAGCCAAGTTCCCGGCCCAGATTAGTCAGTACCTTGTTGCACAGGCTGCCTTCGGTTCGTATGCCTTGTAACCCGGAAAAAATGGCACTCACGGTTTGCTGCAGGTCGATGGATTGGTTCTCCCGGGCTTCCCTTTCTTTTTCCTTTTTTTCATGTTCCTGAACCGCTTCTGACTTCCCAAGGTTATAGGCTTCTTTCCGGATGCGTTCGGGCTCATGAACATCAGTGGTAACAAAAGCAATGCGGAACAGCACCAGTCCGCCCACAAAAAGCAGCAGCATAAAGGCAACAACCCATCCCTCATGTTTAACATCGGCATTGAAAAGTGCGTTCCAGAACGCCCCAAGCGAGCAAAGCAGCAATACTGTCATGCCTGTTACGGCTATAACACTCAGCCTACGGTATTTACTCAGGTTGTTCATCGTATTATCTCAGCTTTTGCAGGTAGTTGATGATTTGATCTGTGGTATATACGTAATCTACACTGGTAAGTTGCAGGGCAGATTGTGTCATTGTTTTCACTTCGCACTCATTGGGGTCCTGCACTATGGCAACGCCGCCATTGTCGCGCACTTTTTTCAGGCCCAAAGCGCCGTCCTTGTTTGCACCGGAGAGGATGATCCCGATCAGTTTGTCGCGATAAGCATTTGCAGCCGTTATAAAAGAAAGATCGATGGAGGGGCGGCTGTGGTTGACCGTATCTTCGGTTGACAAGGCAATACGGTTGGCCAGTTCAACATACATGTGGTAATTGGCGGGGGCAAGATAGGCTTTTCCCGGTTTCATCGAATCCTTATCGAACGGTTCTTCAACCGGAATACTTGATTTCAGCGAAAGGGCTTCAACAAATCCCGAACGCACATGCTTGAGCCGGTGCAGGCATAGCATTATCGGAAGGGGGAAGTCCTTTGGCAGGGAATTCAGTATTCGGGTTACCACCTGAAAACTTCCTGCAGATCCACCTATTATAACTGCTTTGTAATTCATGCTGTTCTCTCAGATTTTTTTACGGTACACACTTTCTGCTTCATTCATGAACTCAAAATCTCTGGCTGACAGCAGTCCCGAAATTTTTTCCCTGATGCCAAGCACCAGATGCCCCGATACCGACAGCGCACGGTACATATACTGCAATACGGTTTCCTGCCGTGTCGGGTTATAATAGATGAGCGTGTTCCTGAAAAGTATCAGTTTCACATTCTGGGGCATATTGTCAAAGTTAAGATTTACTTTGCGGAATTCAACAGATTCGATCAGTGAAGTGTCCCGGATGACATTGTCTTTGCCCGGCTTATAGTAAACGGGTAAATCCCTGGTACCGTTAAAGCGTTTGTAGTTTTCCTGTGAAACCTCAATTTTTTTCAGGTCGTATACCCCGCTACGAATGAGTTCAAGACTCTTTTCACTCATGTAGGTGGCAATAATCTGTACCTTATCGATAAGTCCCAATTCTGCCAGCACAATGGCCAGCGAATACAGCTCACCCCCGGATGTGCAGGCCGGCAACCATATTTTGTATTTACCGGGCGACTTGTCAATGTTTTGAGGGAAGTATTCCTCCCTGAGCCATCGCCATAACGAAGGATCCCTGAACATTTCTGTTGAAGGAACACTCATTTCGTGCAGAAAGGTATCGAAATATCCCTGATCTTCCTTTAGTTTTTTGATCAGTCCGTCGGCTGATCCAATGGCTTGTATCCTCATCAGGCGCTCAAGTCGCTGTTTGAATGAGGTAAGCGCATGTTGGGAAAAATCGTACTGATATACGTTTTTAATTACGCCTATGATCTCTCTTATATCTACAATTCCCAGCTCAGCCATTGATCACGAAATTTATGTATTTTACGGGTACGCCGTCACGGTTCAGCACTGTGGCGAAATGCTCTGTTAATGTATAGGTGTTATTGTTAATGTTCACTACTTCGTTTATGGTAAGGGCTTTTTCATGCCTGACTTTTTTCCAGAAATCTTCATCGGGCTTCAGCGTTCCGCCAAATACCTGGTGATGCTCTTTATCAATCGCATTGTCCCGATTAATACCTATAAAAACACAGTATTTCTCATTAATATCTGAGATGATCCCTTTCAGGTCGTATTCAACAATCATCAGTGCATGGCTCATTGCATCGGCAATTCCTTTAAAGGCCTCCTCGCGGCGGTTCGATTCTTCCTGGGTTGCTTTGAGCTCTTCCATGTTTTGCCGCATTTCTTCTTCCTGTTCTGCCATTTCAAGGGCCTGCTTTTGCGATTTTGCCAGAAGTTCTGCCGTTTGTTCATTATTCCGCGTGTAAACCATGGTAGATCCGAGGGTTTGTGCAACTTCTCTGGCAAAATTTATTTCATGGTCCCTGAATTTTTTCAACGAAGCAATTTCAACTACCCCAAGCGTTTCATTTTCGTGCAGAACAGGCACCAATAAAAGGTTGTCGGGAGGCGTGTCACCCAGTCCCGAAGTAACCATAATATAACCTTCGGGGATTTCGGTGAGGTTAATGTATTGTTTTTCCCTTGCACAGGTTCCTACCAAACCTTCTCCCAAGGCAACCGTTTTTTGCAGGTACTTTTTACGGTTATAGGCAAAAGCCGACAAGAGCCTGAGCACCGGGGCAGAACCTTCTTCTTTTTCGAGTACAAAAAGTCCGCCCTGGATGGCATCGAGATACTTTACCATTTCGCGGATAAAGGCATCACTAAGCATACTGAAATCGTTGCTTTGTGCACGCAGTATTTCAGCAAACCTGGCCAATCCTTCATTCAGGTAACGTCGTTTGAAATTTTCCTCGTCGTTATGTTTTTGCTCTTCGGCATTTTTTGCGATCTTTTGTTTAAGTTGAATCAGTTCGGCCCCGAGCAGATCGCTTTCCCCGGCCAGTTTAAGTTGTGCGTCAACCTGGTCGTTGTTTATCGATTGTGTAAAAACATACTTCTCTTTCAGTGATCCGACATGCTGATTCAGTGCATCGGCTATTTCCAGTAACCCGGGTTTTTTCAGGTCCATTTTGTCCTCCGGGAATGCTCCGCCTGCGATTTTTTTGCTGAATGCTGACAGGTTTGCAAGTGCATCGGCAAGCGAGAAAAAGCGCACGAAATACCTCACAAATATAATGATCGTTAATAACAGCAATACGCCATAGGCAATAACCCATGATTTCTTGTTGGATGCAATCCGGTTGAGTACCTGCTGCTGTGTGTTTTCAAATGCGACCGGCAGTTTGTCCATCATTTTCTGCAATGCCGGCACTATGCCTGTACCCGAATCGTTTCCCATACGTTGTTCTACAGCGGCCAGGTTAGCGGTAAGCATCATGTACTGGTCAAGGTCCATAAGGCTGATACCTTCCTCTTCGAACGACAACATATTCCTGACTTCTTCCATGAGAGAAGCAATGTTGGTAAGGATCCGGCTGTCATGTGACAACAGGTATTCGCTTTCGAGCAACCTCACTTTTTGCAGGTTGTTTATGATAAAGTCATCAGCCAGCGAGGATGAATCGAGCATTTTTCTGCTTAAGGTAACCCATTGTGAAACCAAGCCTTTCTGTTGGTTTCCTCTTTCGTTCAGAATAAGATAAAGGTTGTTCAACTCTGCTTCAATGCCTGTAACCAGCGTGGTCATTTCTTCAAGCGATTTTTTTACTTCCGCTTTCCGGGCAATGAATCGGGTATTATTAAAAACCGACAAATGCTCTTTGATTGTTGTGGCAGCTATTCCTGCTTTTTCACCTGCTGTGATTCCGTTAGAAATAAAAGGGTTATCCTCGAGGTTGTAAGTGAGCAGGATTTCCGCGTGAACAGCCTTCAGGCTGGTAATTTGTTTATCAGTGTCTGAAAGCCTGGCAGCCAAATCATTGGTTTGTTTTACAGGAATCCTGAACAACCAGGTGATGATTAAGACCAAAACGGCGAACAGTACCAGCCAAATGCCCGTCCTCAGGTTACCGCTACCGGCTGAATTGGATGCTTTTATACTCATTTTCCCGGGTTTTGAAGAAATAATCTTTTGGTACTCAATTTAATCAAATATATCGTAACTCGCTCAATTTTTAAAATAAGCATGTCCTTTTTTTTGAAATTTTGCGGCCGGCGCCCCAAGTATGGTCTCGTGCATGCCCATTATCAGGCAACCGGTATCGTATAAACTCTGGTGAAACAAGTCAAATACCTTGCATTGCAGGTTGTAATTAAAATAAATGATCACGTTTCTGCAAAGGATGAGGTCGAACTTCACATACAATGTGTTGTTTTCGGTCACCAGGTCGTGCTTTTTGAAAACAGGTTTCTCCCTTAAAAAAGGAAGCATCTTAATGGTATCATTGGCTTTATCCAGTGTAAAGTACTTATCGTAGGGCACATCGTTGTATTCTTCGTAGTTATAAGGGTTTTCTTTGATAACCTTATCGAAATTGTCGAGATAGGCCAGGTTAAACCGGTATTTGTATTCACCTAACCGGGCAGCATCCATTACATCGGTGTTGATGTCGGTTGCATAAACACGGGCCTTTTCAAGCATACCCAGTTCGCTTAGCATGATAAGCATCGAATAAACTTCCTGGCCGGTGGAACATCCTGCGTGCCATATGTTGATAACCGAATTGTTTTTAAACCGGGGTAAGATGGTATGTCTGATGGTTTGCCAAACCTGCGGATCGCGAAAGAGCTCGGTGGTATTCACGGTAATTTCCTTAACCATCTTTTCCACAAAAGCTGTATCGTTCTTTATTTTGGATATCAGGGCAGTCATGGTTAAGGAATGGTCGGTAAGCACCTTCAGGATCCTTCGCTTCAGCGATTTTTCCGAATACTCGCTGAAATCATACTTTGAAGAGTTCTTCAAAGCATATAAAAAAAGTTGATAATCCTGATCCGACACCATCATATGCCTACACAATATTTCGCTGTTCTTCAATCAATCCCTGACCGATACCATGTGAAAATGCATGCTATAGTCTACCAATAATTGTGTCGACGGGTTTCATTTTTAAGTAAAAATATTCTATTTTCGGTGAAAATATGCACCAACATGGAACTTAAAGCAGCTATCGAATCCCGTACAAGCATCAGGGTGTTTTCCGACGAAAAGGTAAAGCTTGACGACCTGAAAGAAATGGTCCGTTTAGCCGGTCTGGCACCAAGCGTCAATAACTTCCAGCCCTGGCGGTACATTGCTGTTACAAACCATGAATTGCTCAATCGCATGGCCGATGTGGTTGCCCAAAAGATCGACAGACTCCCGTCAACAAAATCGGTTGCCTCCAACAACATCAAAAAACAGGTAACCTGGTTTTCCACTTTTTTTAAAGATGCTCCGGCCTTGCTGGTATTGGTTACCCGTCCGTACGAAACGGTGCTGGAGTCGGCTGTCGAGGTTTCACACGATGAAATCAACCTGCTACGCAATTACCCCGATGTCCAAAGCGCCGGCGCCAGCATACAGAATATTCTGCTGGCTGCGGTCGACATGGGCTACGGTGCTTGCTGGATGAGCGGCGCCATGTTTGCACGGCAGGAAATTGAAGCCATGCTCCACATCAAAGCGCCTGAAAAGGCACTGGCCTTTGTGGTGATCGGTAAGCCCCGCTCGGAAAATAAGCCAAAAGCCAAGCCCAACCTGGCCGATTCCATGGAAATTTTCGATTAATTCCGGCGGCTAATCAATAAATACCCGCTGATCCTTGGGGTACCGGATGGCATAGGAGACCCTCAGCTTTTTGTCAGCCGCAGGTTCTGCCTTTAGTTTCCAGGTGATAATTCCGGTTGCCTTGTTAAGCGTACCACCTGAATATTCCAGTGGTTCCACCTCAATGTCCTTGTTCATCGAAACCGGCAGCTGATCTTCGAGCCGTAAGTCAACGGCCTGCTTTTTGGTATTTCTTACCGTAATTTCCCAGGCGCGGGTCTCGCGTTTGTTACTGCCGATGGTTTTTTCTTCGGTAAAGTCTTTCAATTTCACACGGGTTACCACAATGCTTCTGTCGCGTCCGAGCGACAGGTCAAGCGTATCGCTGGTATTGCGCACGTTCAGGTACGATTTACCCACGTAAGTGCCTTCAAAGAAAAGGTTCATTTCTCCCGAAATCAGGTTGTATTTTTCCCATCCGGTTATGCGGGCCACCAGAAACGACTCCCGGTCAAGCTTAGGCGCACAATAGTACTCATACGTGGCAGGCAGTTTGTAGTCCTGTATGTTAATAGTGTATTGCTTATTATCTGACGGAATATCATAAGGGAGTTTTATACTGAACTCCAGGTTGGTCTGGTTTTCATTCACCTCGGTAAATGAAGCTGCGGTGGTAGCTGCCATGGGT
>JAFGVG010000417.1 GCA_016938095.1 Bacteroidales bacterium | reverse complement strand
GCGTTTATTGTTGGCAGGTAGCATCGACAGCAGTTTCTTGATCTGATCAAAACATTCCTGCTCGGTTTTTGCAAAAAAGTGTGCATTGCCGGTAATTTCACTGTGCACGCGGGCACCACCCAGGTCTTCCATGGATATTTCTTCGCCCAAAACAGTCTTAATCACTTCGGGACCGGTGATAAACATCTTGGAAATATTTTCAACCACAAACACAAAATCGGTGAGTGCTGGAGAATAAACCGCACCACCGGCACAAGGACCAAGTATAACAGATATCTGGGGAATCACACCCGATGAAATGGTATTCCTGAAAAATATTTCGCCATAGCCAGCCAGAGAATTAACGCCTTCCTGAATTCTGGCGCCACCCGAATCGTTAATACCAATGAGGGGAACCTTCATTTTGAGGGCATGGTCCATAATCTTTACTATTTTCCGTGAGTGCATCAGACCAAGCGAGCCTCCGGCCACCGTGAAATCCTGTGCAAATATGCATACCGGCTGACCCGAAATATTTCCGGTTCCGATAATCACACCGTCGCCGGCAAGCACCTTTTTGGCCATGTCAAAGTCCCTGGCTTCGTGCTGCACAAACATGTCGTATTCCTGAAAAGAACCCGGGTCGAGCAATGCATTGATACGGTCACGGGCAGTTAACTTGCCCATGGCAACCTGCTTTTCGATGGCTTTTTCGCCACCGCCCATCCTGACCTCTTCACGTTTTTGATGAAGCTCCTGAATGCGTTTTTTAAGTGTCATGACTGATTATATTAATTGAGGGGGCAAATATACGGTCAAAAAGCACAAAAGCAACAAAAAATTAGCACGGACATCGCGGAGAACTACCGGAATTATTTGGGTGCCAACCGGTATAGGAACACAGCGATAACAGCAAAAATAACATTGGGGATCCAAACGGCAATGAAGGGACTCAGCGAGCCGTTTATGGCAAACTGCGACGAAAACTGCATAAACACAATGTAGGAAAAGCTGATTAAAAGGCCGATGCCCAGTTGCATGCCAATGCCGCCTTTTACCTTTTTGGAAGACACTGAAACACCTATGAGCGTCAGAATAAATGATGAAAAGGGAAAGGAAAAACGCCGGTGTTTTTCAATCAGATAGGCATCAATGTTCTCGGCTCCCTGCATCTTTTGTTCCTTAATAAACCGGTTAAGTTCTCCCAGGTTCATCGCCTCCACGGCATTTTCACGTCTTCTGAACTCATCGGGACTCATGTTCAGCGTAGTATCAATTTCTCTTCCGCTGGTAATGGTTTGGGTTTCACCATGAAAGTCGCGGACATAGTAATTACGGATAATCCACTTGTTCTTTACCGTATCCCAGCGAATTTCTTCCGAAAGCAGTTTAGAAACCAGGGTGCCATTCTCAAAACGTTCGATGGAAAATTTCCGGCCCCGGTTGGAATATGTGTCAAAATTCTCCATATATACATATATACCAGGCTCAATCTGCTTGTGTATATTACGCTCTCTTACGGTTTTCGGCGTCTTGTGGTAATATAAATCCTCAAATGCCAGCTTACGGCCCGTGGCATGTGGAATTACAAAGTTATTCAGGGTAAATGCAAATGCCATTAGCATAAAGGCTGACACAAAATAAGGCAGCAATAGCCTTTTAAAACTCACTCCGCTGCTCAATATGGCTATGATCTCAGTGTTATAGGCCATGCGGGAGGTAAAATAAATGACACTGACAAAGGTGAAAAGCGGACTGAACAGTACGGCAAAATAAGGAATGAAATTCAGGTAGTAATCAAAAACAACCTTTCTGATGGGTGCCTCGTGTTCGAGAAAATTGTCGATTTTTTCCGAAAGGTCAAAAATAACCGCAATGAGCACTATCAGTACAATGATGAAAAAGAAAGTTCCCAGAAACTTCCGCATGATATACCGGTCGAGCAGAAGAATTTCGGTTTTTTTCATAAGCGGACCTTCAGTTGTTTAACCATTTTTGCTTTCCATTCTCCGAAGGAACCTTTCCGGATTTGTTCGCGGGCTTCCTTCATCAGCCAAAGATAAAAACTTAAATTATGTAAAGAGGCAATCTGTGCGCCCAGAATTTCCTTTGAAATGATCAGGTGACGCAAATAGGCTTTTGAATAGTGCTGGTCGACAAAACAATCACTTTCGGGGTCAATGGGGCTGAAATCGTCTTTCCACTTATTATTGCGCATGTTAATAATGCCATTGCGGGTAAAAAGCATACCGTTCCGTCCATTACGGGTGGGCATAACACAGTCGAACATATCAACGCCCCGGGCAATGGACTCGAGCAGGTTCACCGGTGTGCCCACACCCATAAGGTAACGGGGTTTATCAACAGGCAAAAGGGGTGTCACCACTTCAGTCATCGCGTACATCACTTCCTCGGGTTCGCCCACCGATAATCCGCCAATGGCATAACCGTCAGCCGGGTATTTTATCACTTCGGATGCCGACTCGGCCCTCAGATCGGCATATACACTGCCCTGCACAATCGGAAAAAACGACTGTTCATAACCATACAACGGAACAGTCTCCTGAAAACGTGCAAATCCCCTTTCAAGCCAGTGATGGGTAAGATCAATCGACTTTTTTACCTGTTTATGGTCGCTCGGATGTGCTATACATTCATCGAGGGCCATCATAATATCGGCACCAATTACGCGCTGTACATCCACGATACTTTCGGGGGTAAACATGTGCTTCGACCCGTCGATATGGGAACTGAACCTTGCTCCCTCACGGGAAAGCTTCCTGATGGCCGCAAGTGAAAACACCTGGTAGCCACCGCTATCGGTAAGTATTGGCCGATTCCAGTTTATGAATTTATGCAGTCCGCCTGCCTCCCGTAACGTTTCAATTCCAGGTCTCAGATATAAATGGTATGTATTCCCGAGTATGATTTGCGCCTTTACATCCTGCAATAGTTCGCGCTGATGCACGGCCTTAACGGTACCGGCTGTTCCTACCGGCATAAATATGGGCGTTTCCACCTCACCGTGTCCGGTAGTTATTATCCCGCAACGCGCATTAGTGGAAGTATCGGTGCACAATAACCTGAATTTCATTAAAATCGGGTTTTGGCCGCAAATATATTAAATATGCGGGGGATCAACCCCCATGACCTTAAAAAATCAAAAAGTTTAAGTAAATTGGCGCATCGAATTATTACTGACCAATGCCAGCTTTTTCTGAATTATTCGTTGACAAACAATGGTTTGTTGTTTTGGTTATCCTGCTAGTCTCCATACTCATCCAGTTGGTTTACTACCTTTTTATTTATGGCCGGTTTGCTTTTTATGTTAAGAAAACAAACCCTTCAGCCACCGAGCCGGTATCGGTAATCATCTGCGCACGGAACGAAGCCGAGAACCTCGACAATTACCTGCCTGTTTGGCTGACGCAGGACTATCCTGTTTATGAAGTGATTGTGGTTAATGATTGTTCAACCGATGACACCGAAGACGTCCTGAAAAAATACACTGCCCAATACAAACACCTTCGCACAACTGTAATTAAAGAAGACAAAAAGTTCTCACACGGTAAAAAATTAGCCGTAACCATTGGCATAAAAGCCGCAAAGCATGAGAGGCTGCTATTTACCGACGGTGACTGCAAACCCGAAAGCAATCAATGGATCAGTCTGATGGCAGGTAATTTCTCCGAAACAACCGATATTGTGCTGGGCTATGGCGGATACTTTGCCACACGTGGTTTGCTTAACAAATATGTGCGTTACGACACCCTAATGATTGCTTTGCAGTATTTCAGTATGGCACTTTGCAAAATTCCCTATATGGGTGTCGGACGTAACCTGGCTTACAAGAAACCGTTGTTTTATAAAGGTAAAGGATTTACCCGGCATTTTCACCTGGCATCGGGCGATGACGACCTGTTTGTAAATGAACATGCCAACAAAACCAACACAGCCATAGAATTCTCACACAACAGCCACACACGGACTGCTGCCAAGGACACCTTTAGCAAATGGGTGTTTCAGAAAAAACGTCATTTTACCACCAATCGCCTATATAAATCGTCGCATAAATTCATCCTTAGCCTGGAGCCTTTCAGCCGTTTGCTGTTCTATGCATCGTTGATTGCACTGTTGTTTTCGCCGGTACACCGGTTATGGGTACTGCCCTTATTTGTATTTCGCCTGTTACTTCAGGTTTTTGTTATTAAAAAAACGATGTTGCGGTTAAATGAAAAAAATTTATTGTTAATTTCGTTGCTGTTTGATATTGTTTCACTGTTCATTAATTTTGGCTTGCTGATGTCAAGCCGCATCAGACCTTCAAACTACCAATGGAAGTAAATACCAACCTATCCGATAAAGCGCAGCGCGATTATATGCTTGTTCAACGTGCAGTAGAGGGTGACCAGCGCGCTTATGCTGAACTCATGGGCCGGTATCGCGATGCCATCTATTACATGCTGTTGAAAATGGTTAATAATGCCAGCGATGCGGAAGACCTTACCATTGAGGCATTTGGTAAAGCATTCAAGAACATTCAGCAATACGCTCCCAACTACGCCTTCAGCACCTGGCTTTTTAAAATAGCCACCAACAATTGTATCGACTTCATCCGGAAAAAGAAGACCAGTCATGTTTCGCTCGACCACAGTAACGAGGAACACGAAAGGGCTACCAAGGATATTCAGGCACCAGTGCTCGACCCCGAAGAATCGCTCATCAACGAGCAGAAAATCCGTCTCATGCGCTCACTGGTTTCGAAACTTAAACCGCGCTACCGTAAGCTCATTGAGTTGAGATACTTCAGTGAATTGTCGTACGAGGAAATTGCCGAAGAACTCGAACTACCCATTGGAACCGTTAAAGCTCAATTGTTCAGAGCACGTGAACTGCTTTTCAACATCCTTAAAAATACCACGGGCAAAATGTAGTTGTTTTGCACAGCCTATTTACATGCAAATCATTGCAAAATACTTTCCGGATATCACTGCGCATCAAACCCAACAGTTTGCGCGCCTGGGAGAATTGTATGCGCTCTGGAACCAGCGTATTAACGTTATTTCCCGGAAAGATATCGAAAATCTTTACCTCCACCATGTATTGCATTCGCTTTCGATAGCCCGTGTCGTCTCCTTCAGCCGGGGCACAACCATTGTCGATGCAGGAACAGGAGGCGGTTTCCCCGGAATACCCCTGGCCATTTTGTTTCCCGACGTGCATTTCACACTTGTCGACTCCATTGCCAAAAAAATAAAGGTCGTAGACGCAGTAAGACACGAAATAGGGCTTGATAATGTTGACACCCTAAACCTCCGGCTCGAAATGCTTACCAGCCAGGCCGATTTTGTGGTTTGCAGGGCTGTTACCGAAATTCCCACCCTCTTTGGCTGGGTGAAAAAAAACATCCGCCCCGGGGGTGTTCATTCGTTGGAAAACGGGCTACTGGCACTCAAAGGGGGTGACCTCTCGGCTGAACTTAAACCCATGGGTAAGGATGTGCAGGTATTCAACCTCTCCAACTGGTTTACAGAGCCCTTTTTTGAAACCAAAAAGCTGGTGTTTATTCCCCTGTTGCCCTTTAAATAAAAAAAAGGCTGTGTAAAAAAGTATTACTGCCAAAAACGTCTGAAAAGCGGACGCCTTTTGCGCCCGGCCTTTTTCTCAGCTTTTTCGTAATCGATCTCGTGCTCCCTCAACATATCCAACAGGTCATCCATAAAAGTATCCTCCCTGAAATCGGGACAATCCATTTCCATAACCATATCCTGATCCGGTAAAGGAAGTGGGGTAATAAGTTTACGGGCAAGCACCGTGTTCGCCTGCACTTTTTTAAGCGTCTGTGCCACCAATGGCAATGCCAGCGCACTGCCAGTTCCATAATGGCCGGTATTGAAATGTACAGTTGGCAGTGAGGCACCTACCCTGCTGACCATTACCAGCGAAGGGCAATACGCGGCAAACCATGCATCGGTATAATCCTGGGTGGTACCGGTTTTACCGGCTACCGGCAATTCAACGCCATAACGCGAATGCAATGCGGAACCTGTGCCAACCTGCACAGCCTTGCGTAACATGGCACTGATAAGCGTGCACGTTTTTGCAGTAAGTATCTGCACCCTTTCATCGTCAGCATTGCGCTGCCAGATTAAATTACCGCGACTGTCCTTAATGGATACAATTCTATAAGGAACAATCCGGCTACCCCCATTGGCAAAAACAGCATATGCCTGTGCCACTTCTTCAACGCTGGCTTCGGCAGTACCCAGTGCCAATGACGGTGTATTCACCAGTTGGAACGAAAACCCCATTTCACGCCAAAGCGTATCTAGGCGTCCGAAACCGGTTTCAAGAAACAGGTTAATCGTTGGGAGATTCATGGAATGGACAAGTGCCCCGGTGAGAGAGTATTTTCCACCGGTTGAATGATCAGCATTTTGCGGATGCCATGTTTCATATCCTTTAATAACAATCGAGTCATTATCGAGGTAGGTACACGGACTGTAACCCATTTCAAGAGCTGCAGCAAACAAAACAGGTTTCAGCGTTGAACCCATCTGCCGCCTGGCCAGCACCTGATCGTATGGCAGTGTTTTGAAATCAATGCCTCCCACCCAGGCCCTAACAGCTCCCGATCGGGGATCAATTGCCAGCAATCCTGCCTGCAGCAGTTTAACCATTTGTCGTATGCTGTCGGCCACCGTCATCACACCCGAGCCATTTCCATCCCAGTTGAAAATTTGCCGTATGGCAGTTTCATCGGCCTTGTCAGTTAATCTCCCCTTTTTCAATTCCGACGTTACCAGGTTATCAATTACCTTTCGTCCCCAGCGGGTTTGGTATTGCCGGTTAAGCTGGTACTGCATTACCGAAAGGTGTTTACGAAATGCCTGGTTGGCATATTGCTGCAAGTTTAAATCCAGCGGGGTGGTTATCACCAGGCCATCCTCCTCGAGATCCCATTCTTTGCCACCGGCATAGGCTATAGCCTGTAACAGTTGCTGCGCTTCGCACTTCACCTGATAAAGAAAGTAATCAGCCGGTCCGGCAGCTTCGAGATTGGCGTAATCGATTTTGAGTGGAAGTTTGGAAAGCGAGTCGAGCTGACTATCAGGCAAATATTCGTATTTCCTCATCTGGCTTAGCACCACGTTTCTCCTGCTTAGCGCTTTTTCAGGGAAAAGACGGGGATTATAAGTGTGATTGGCTTTTAACATGCCCACCAACACGGCGCCCTGCTCAATCTTCAGGTTCTCGGTTTTTGTATTGAAATACCGCTGGGCGGCAGTTTCAATACCGTAGACATTCTCGCCAAATGGAACGGTATTGAAATACAGGGTCAGAATCTCCTCCTTGGTAAACAGCCTTTCTATTTTCCGGGCCAGCATTATCTCCTTAAGTTTGGCTGTAAGCAAGGCAAACGGTCCCCTGATATTCCGGCCAAAAAGGTTTTTGGCCAGTTGTTGTGTAATGGTACTACCACCGCCCGCATTTTTCCTGTTCAGCAAAAAGGTTTTAAAAAACACCCTGAACAGGCTTCGCGTATCCACTCCTTTGTGCTTGTAAAAACGGGCATCCTCTGTAGCAACAAGGGCTTGTACCAGATGCCCGGGAATTTGTTCCCGGGTAACACCGGTTCGGTTTTCTTTGAAAATTTTCCCGATCAGCCGGCCATTGTGTGACAATACGATTGATGCGTTGGCATTTTTAACGTTCCGCAATTCATTTTTGCTTTCCATCAAACACCGGGCCCTGATAAACACAAACAACAACAATATAACCGGAATTGCTGCAAATGCAATAATGCCCAACCGTATTATCTTTTTATGGTCTAAGCAGTTTAAATTCATTTCTCAATATTAACCTTTTTTTAACGGTAACACATTCGTTTTATTTAGAAATTAACATATCAGCTTTGAAACAGGTGCCTGACGATTATACTAAGTAAACCGGATAAACGTTAATTTACTATTCTCAGGTAAGCTTTTGGGATAAAGCAAAATGGTTTACCTTTAATCAATGTATAGTTCTTCAGCAAGCCTGTTTCGGGTTGATTCTTTCCCTGTAACAAATATTAACCAAACCAACCATTTATGGCATCACTAAATCCAATTACCGGTGAACTGGGCAGAAAGGGCGCCGCGCATTTGCTGCGCAGGGCAACCTGGGGTCCCGGTCCGGCAGACATTGAAACCTTTGCAGCACTCACGGCCACTGAGGCACTCAACACCCTGTTTACGCCTCCGCCCGTGCCTGATCCGCCCGTTGACCTGAAAACAGGTGCAAGCTGGGTTAACCCTCCCACAACACCTGCTGCTGTGGAAGAAGTTAACAACGAACAAGACACGCTATTCCAATTCTTCAGGGCATGGCACCTCGAACAGATGCGCACGTCGGGCAATAACCTGCAGGAGCGTATCACCTATTTTTACCACACTCACCTGCCCACAGCCTGGTCAGTCATCGGCAGCAGTGAGGCCGTTTATTATCAAAATGCCCTGTTCCGGCATTATGCTTTTGGCAATTTCAAAGAACTGTTTAAAAAAATCTGTCTTGACAATGCCATGCTGCGATACATTGATGGGGAATCCAATGACAAGGACAGTCCCAACGAAAATTTTGCCCGTGAGATGTTCGAACTATACTCCATTGGCCGCGGGCCTCAGGTTGCCGAAGGCAATTATACCCATTACACCGAAGACGACATTAAAACGGCCTGCAGAGTGCTCACTGGCTGGCGGTTCGACCCAACTTTCACCTATCTGGACCCCGATACCAACATACCTGCTGGCAAACTTGAAACCGAAACCTCATCAGGGCTACCTGCCACTGAGCTGGCTTTGCGGCACGACAAAGACACCAAGGTGTTCACAGCAGCATTCGGAAATCTGACCATTCAACCCGAGGAGATAGTGGAAAACCTCGCCACAAAAGAAGCAGCCATCAAAGAATTCGACGATATGATCGAAATGATCTTTGCACAGGAAGAAACGGCACACTTCATTTGCCGCAAACTATATCGTTTTTTTGTTTACTGGGATATTTCAGCGGAAGTTGAATCCGATATCATCAATCCACTGGCCACAACATTCCGGAACGGCAATTATGAAATGGAACCAGTTTTACGTCAATTGCTTGCAAGCGAACACTTTTACGATACCGACACACCTGCCACCAGCGATAATTCCATTGGGGCGCTCATCAAAAGTCCGCTTGAAATTATTATCGGTTCCCTGCGTTTCTTCAATGTTACCATGCCTGCAACGCTGAGCGACCTTTATCAGAAATCCTATATCAACGGTATCCTGCCCATGATTCTCGATCAGGGCCTTGATTTCTACGAGCCCATCGACGTATCGGGATATCCACCCTATAGTCAGGAGCCCAGCTATAACCGCGACTGGATAACCCCCAATGCCATCGGGCACCGTTATCACTTCTCCAACATACTGACGGGAAGGCTTGACGAGGGTGGAGACTATGGTTTCCAACTCGACATTGTCGACTGGGTTAGAAACTCAGGCAATGTTTCCGATCCGTCCAATGCAGAAACCGTGGTTCAGACATTCACGCAGAATCTGCTGGCTGTTGAAATAGATACTGACCGTTACAACTACTTCCTTAACGATGTCTTTTTAGACAATCTTGCACCCGCCACCTGGACTACCGAATGGAGTCTTTATACAGCCGGGGGTAACGATGATGTAGTTCGAGAACGACTCGAAACACTAGTAGCTTCGCTGATGCAAACGCCCGAATTCCAGTTATTCTAAACCAAACCACCATGAACAGAAGAAAATTCATACGTAATATAGGCATGGCTTCTGCCGGCTCGGTAATGTTATCAGGCGTGCCTGTAAGGCTGCTGGCAGCAAATTCCAGCCTCAAAATGGTTGCCGCCAATGGCAATAACAATGTGCTGATATTTGTCCAGTTACACGGTGGCAACGACGCCCTGAACACACTCATACCTGTAAATCAGTATGACACCTATTATACCTACAGGCCTAACATCGCCATACCCGACAGCGGATCGCGAAAATTTATCCAGGTGGATGACACCCTGGCCCTTGAGGATCAGATGGGACTTCACCCAGATATGATCGGCTTCAAGGAATTATATGATCAGGGAAAGGCTGCCATTGTGCAAAATGTGGGCTACCCCGATATGAACATGTCGCATTTCCGCGGACGTGATATTGTGATGATGGGAGGTGAAGCCACCACCGACTATTCCTCGGGCTGGATGGGACGATTTCTCAACCATGCTTACCCGGGTTACCCCGAAGCTTACCCTTCGGACAGCATGCCCGATCCCATTGGCATTGAAATGGGAAACCTCATGTCGATAGCTTTTCATCGCGAGGAAGGCATTCCCATGGGCATCAACATTCACAACCCCGATCAGTTTTACCAGCTAATCACCACTGTTGGGGTGGAACCGCCTATTTTATACCCCGACAGTCATGCCGGTGACGAATTGCGCTACCTGATGGAACTTGAAAAGAAAGCGAACCAGTATGCCGGACGATTGAAAGAAGCTTACGACCAGGGCAGTAATTCCACGGTTGTTTATCCCGAGGCCTATCCGCTCAGCGCGCCCGAACCCTTCCTGAGCAATCCGCTTTCGGGTCAGCTCAAGCTCATAGCCCGACTGCTCAAAGGCGGCCTCAAAACCCGAATATTCCTTTGCCGTATTGGTGGGTTTGACACCCATGGAGAACAGGTGGAAAATTATGATTCAACACTGGGAACCCATTCAGCGCTGCTGTATCACCTGTCATCAGCCATCAAAGCATTCCAGGACGACCTGGCAGCCATGAGCATTGAGGACAATGTACTCACCATGACCTTTACCGAATTCGGCCGCCGTGTTTATTCCAACGCCAGCTACGGAACCGATCATGGATCTGCCACACCGGTATTTCTTTTTGGAAAGGGTCTGAAAGGTGGCGTGCTGGGAACCAATCCCAATCTGAACGACCTGAACAACGGAAACCTGAAATACACCACCGATTACCGGCAGGTATATACCTCAGTGGTACAGGACTGGCTGGGCGCTTCCAACGAGGCTATGCAGGCCACGGGTTTTGATCAGTGGACAGGTCAGCGTTTGGACCTGATTGCAGGGATTACCGGTATTGATGACCGAACCGTTGGCAACAGAAAAAACGGACTGATCGGCTGTTACCCCAACCCGGTTGTGAATAAAACTACCATTATATATTTTGTTCAGCAACCCTGTATATTAACCATAAGGGTTTACGATCTTTCCGGAAGGTCCATGAAAGAAACAGCCGTGAAAGCACCACATTATGGCCGAAATGAAACCCCTATTGACCTTGGCGATTTGCAATCAGGAGAATACCTCATCCAGATTGAAAACGGTAACATCACCGATTCGGTGAAGATCCTGAAAAAGTAAGACTCTGGCGCATTAATCGAAACGGATATCATCGGGAGAAACCTTGAAAATGGCCGTTCTAGGAAATCTTCCGGCCACAAAGGTTTGGGCCAGCAATGCCAGTCCACCGTCGTTTGTTGTGATCAGTCCGGCAATTTTAACCGGGTTGGTGGATGTAAGGTAACGGGTGGTAAGTAATTCTCCTTCAGCCTTGTCAAAGAAGTAAATCACCAACCGATTCGATTTGGTTTGGCTGGCCAGCACAACAACTTCTCTTTCATTGAAAGTAGCTACCAGTGACCGGACAGGTGCATCGGCAGTAAGTTCTGGCAATTGAATATCTTCAAAGGTATCGGCTCCCTGGGTATCGTTCAGGTCCAGTTCAACAGCGGGAAATACATAATTGGCTCCCATATAGTAACGGGAGATAGTGAAGCGTGCATTGTCGAGAAAAACGATGGAGCTGATAGCTGCATCATCCTGAAAGGTATTCAACTGTCCGGTCCTGATTCCGTTTGCCTGACTGGTAAACAGCAGTGTCATGGTGTAATTGTAAAAACAGTTTACCAGGTAATGCGTAATATCGGGTGATCCTGCCCGGGTGATGAAAAACGGGAACTGCCGGTTACCCTTTTTCAGGTGGGTTTCAACCTGGTTTTTGAAATCCTCAATGATGTTGAAGCTGGTTTGCCACTGTTGTGAGCCTCCGGCGCCGTATTTGGTAAGTACCGAGGTACGGGCAATCCTGTCGAAGCTAAGCACTACAAAATTATCCTGATCGTCGGCATACAGGTAAAGCGGATATTTGCCGGCAAGTTCAGCCGCTTCGGCAATTCCCGAAAGATCTTCACTCACTTCCATAAGCTTGACATTCTGATTGACGGCATCCATGCAAACAAACTGCCATACATTGCCGTATTGCATCAGCGAAGGGACAGCACTGCAATAGGCTTCATCCACCAGGGTCTCCTTTTCCAGTATACCGGCTTTATTGGTCTTCATAAGCCTTATCAGGGGAAAGGTACTAAGTGCGGTATCGGTGTAAACCGACAGCACCAGGAAGCCATCATCGCTGGTTTGCACCATATCAACGGGGTAAAACGACAGGTCCATATCGGCATGGTCATATACCGCAGTGAAACTGTCGGACGGATCCGCATCGCTTTTTTTGATGTCGCAGGACAGCAGGGCAGGCAACATACAGCCTGCAAGCAGTAGTTTTTTGAGAGTCGGAAGTAACACAGGGTAACGCATAGCACTATCGCTTTTT
>JAFGVG010000416.1 GCA_016938095.1 Bacteroidales bacterium | reverse complement strand
CCAAGCGTATCCACTCTTGCCTGTAAGCTGGCTATTTTTACACCGGAATTTTTTAGCTGGGCATTCAGTGAGGCAATCTTCTTCTTGTTCTGATCGATCAATTCCTTGATCATTTCAATTTCCCTGACGATTTCCTGTTTTTTATCTTTCGAAATCTCAGGATTCATCGATTGCAAGGTGAGCATATTTTCCCTGGCGGTGATTTTTTTTATATCACTTTCTATTTCGTTAAATGCCAGTACCCACTCATTGATGATTGAATCGCGCTGGTTCAGCTGCGTTGCCAGTTCAAGTTTTTGACTTTCAAGTATGGCGGCATTCTGAACCGTTTTCTTATGGTTTTTGGTAACGATGATGGTCCCCACTACCAAAACCAGCAACAGTGCAATAATCAGGGCAGCAATAGCCCCTTTCCCACTTTCCCTTTTGGGTTCAGCAGGCTTGTAGCTCAGGTTGGTTGGTTCGTTTCGCATGATTGTATCCTCCAGTAAATTTTTCAAGGTTTAACATGACAAAACCCTGACAAGGATTGTTCCAAATCATGCCGGAAACGATAATGCAAACATTATCAATGCATTACTTGTAAACAGGATTCATCTAAATTCTCAATTTGAGAAAAATCTGTTGATTTTGGGAACATGTTTTACCGTAAGGGTTACTTCATTTCTTTTAGCAGTCTGTAAATGGTAGATGCGCCAATGTCGAGCTTTTCAGCCACCAGTTTGATATCCTGATTGTATTTGTTAAGATACGACCTGATGATTTTAAACTCGTAATCGCGCAGGGTTAATTCCTGTCCGTTGCTATCTGCAACATATTCCTGCTCCTGATCAAAAAACAGGTCGCCGGGCTGTATTTCGTCGTGGTCAGCAAGTGTGACGGCCAGTTCGATAATCGACTTTAATTCTCTTATGTTCCCGGGATAGTTGTGGCTGAGTAATTTGGATTGCGCTTTGTCCGATAGTTTTTTTACAGCCAGGTTGTTTTCTTTGCAGAAAGCTTCGGTGAAGTGTTTGGCAAGTATCAGCACATCATTTCCCCTGTCGCGTAAAGGGGGTAATTCAATGGGAAGTCCCAGGAGCCGGTAATAGAGGTCTTCCCTGAAATTACCTTTTTTAACTTCCTCTTTCAGGTTTTTGTTGGTAGCCACAATAATCCGGCAGTCGGTTTTTATGGTTTGGTTGCTGCCCACACGGACAATTTCCTTTTCCTGTAAGGCACGTAATAATTTAACCTGAAAGGAGGGATCCATCTCGGCAATTTCATCGAGAAAAAGCGTACCGCCGTCGGCTTCTTCGAATTTTCCAATGCGTCTGTAAGTGGCACCTGTAAAGGCTCCTTTTTCGTGTCCAAACAGCTCACTTTCGATAAGTTCCGACGGAAGGGCAGCTACATTAACGGCAACAAATGATTTATCCCTTTGTTTTGAATTGTAATGTATGGCTTTTGCCACAAGTTCCTTGCCTGTTCCTGTTTCGCCGGCAATGGAAACGGTGATGTTGGTGTTTGTGGCCTTATCAATTTTTTCATACACTGCGTTCATGGCCTTACTTTCGCCAATAAGGCTGGTCTTGAAATTGTATTTTTGCTGCACCTCTTTCCTTAACTGCGAAATTTCGTTTCGCAGGCCCATTTCCTTCCGGATGTTTTGCACTGTATTCAGCAACCGGTCGCGAATGTCGTTGGTTTTAATAATGTAATCCCTGGCACCGAGCTTAAGTAATTCAACCACCACGTTAATATCTTCCTGTTCTGAGATGAGGATAACCTCAATGGCCGGGAAATCCTGTTTGAGGCGTTTGAGCAATTCTCCACCATTAAGGTCGGGAAGCCTGTAATCGAGCGTTACTATATCGGGAGCGTCGTTAAGGCTGTTGAGGAAGTCATTGCCATTGAAGAAGCTTTTAACCTGGTAATCGGGGTTAAGCGAAAGGGTATGTACCAGTAGCCTGTTGTACCAGTCATTGTCCTCAACAACATAAATTTTTATCATGCTTTCGGTCATTGTACTTCCATTTTGATCAGGTGTTCCTGCAGTGCCGATTTGATACCCTGGAAAATATGAAATGATTTTCCTGCAAGGTCAGCCAATGCGGCCAGGTTATCATTTTGCTGTGCCTGTTCCTCCATCAGTTTAAAATTGGCGTAAAGACTATCGGCACCTATGTGTTTGCAGGGTGATGAGATTTTATGGGCCAGTTCGCGGATGGCCGGTTTATCGGACTTATCAATGGCTTCGTGCAGGCTTTGCAGTCCTTGTTCAGTGCTTTCGATAAAAGTTAGCAATAGTTGTTTTACAAAGGCCCTGTCGTTGCCTGCCAGGTGGTAAAGGCTGTCGAGATTGATTGTTTGACTTGCAGTATTATGACTGGCGGGTGACTCCGGATGCGTTGCATCTGAATGGTCAGCCTGTTTTAACCCGCTATCTGCCAGTTTAACGATTGTATCGAGGAGAAGTTTTTCGGTAAAAGGTTTGGGAAGAAAGGTATTCATACCGGCCTGCCGGAATACTTTCAGATCATCCAGGGTATGGGTGGCAGAAATGCAAATTACCGGCAGGTTTTCCTGTGATTTTCCCAACTCATTTCTGATCCGGATGGTAGCTTCTGGTCCATCCATAACTGGCATACGGGCATCCATAAATACCATATGGTAATGGTTTTCCCTGATAAGGTCAATGGCCTGCTGTCCGTCGGCAGCTTCGTCAAACTTTGCTTTCCAGCGTGTCAGTATGGTCCTGAACAACATGCGGTTATATTCCTCATCGTCCACAATCAAAAAGTTCAT
>JAFGVG010000415.1 GCA_016938095.1 Bacteroidales bacterium | reverse complement strand
TAAAAGCAGGCCATCGCCTGCTTTTATTATTTTGTGATCACGAGCGGGTTGGTGTGGTGGCCTCTGCGGGAGTCGAGTAATCACTTTGAAAACAGGCTACGGCCTGTTTTTGTTTTTTGTGATCAATTATGTCGCAGGCTCCTGATAAACTCACTGTGAACCCTTATTTAAGTATATAACGATATCTTTTGGATCCAATACAATTTGAAAAAGAGACTCCATTGACAATAACCATTGCAGTCCCTCGAACAATATTGTTGGGGTAACGTATGGTGACCGGTCCTGTGCCATCCAGGAAAACTTCATTCTTCCAATAAAGGGTGGGACGATTTTGAAATTCCGGGATAGCTTGAATTTCCTCGCGTGTAGGGATGTAATATTCAATTTCGGTTCTGAATAACCTGACCGGTTTCATCAAATCATCTGTTCTTGTGTTTGGGTATTTTTTGTACGTCGGATCCGAACCATTTTTTGTTACAACAAAAATGATTCCGTATCTGGCACCATATCTATTATATCCCAATGATCCCTTGAGTATGGTAACCGAAGTAATCTCAGCAGCAGGTATATCAGCTATCATACTATAATCATAACCAACACGTGCATCGTTCAGGACAAACATCGCAGGAAACGAAGTTTGGGCACCAAAGTTTCCGTAAAAACGTAGTTCCACTTCTTTTTTCCTGGTATCCAACTTGTAGAGGTTACAACGTACCAGCACATCTTCAAAGTTGAAACACGTTATCATGTCTTCTCTTTTCAGTGTAGTGGTTTGAGCTGTTTTGTATTGTTCTTCATGTTCGTTTGCATAGACGCGTTTTTTGGCTGCTTTAACCACCACGTCATCTATGTTTATAACACTATCGCGGAAAATGACAGGATGTTCTTTGCCAGTATAGGATTTATCTGTCCCCGGTAAGCCGAAATGACTGTGTTCTATTTTTGCTTTCTCTGTAAATGTAGCGTTTCCCGGGAAACAGGTGTTAACCAAACTTGTATTTCTCCGGGGATCCTCATCCGGTAAGATCAATATCTGACGTATGTATGGATTCAGGGAATCATAAAACAGGAAGGACTCCCTTTTATTATCAATAGGTATGGTAATGATTTCCGGACTTTCAACCGTCGATATGGTAATTTCCGATCTGCCCGTTTTCCTCGTTCCGGGATTGGTGATCTTTAAAAAATCATAGTCAACCAATTGATCAGCCGTAACAACCTGATGGGATTCTTTTATATGGATTTTTCTCCATCCATAAGTCATCAACAGCAAATCAATATCATCGATTCCCAGTTGACTTAACCCCTGAAGCTTAATCGAAGCGGGCAAATTATTGTAAAAGTCTTTATCGTAAAGAAAGGTACTTTCTATGTCCTGAATAGGTTCTGAATCATAGTATCCGGTAATTGAATCAACTACCGCTATTGAAAGAAGAGCACTGATATCTTCCCCTTTATGATTAGTTGTATTAAGCGTAATTTCAGTTTCATCACCCTGCTGAAACATTATCGATGATGAACTGATTTCAATATTCATTTTTTTATGCGCATTTATAAAAACCAATCTTTCGGCTACCGGCTTTTGCTCGTTATCATATAACGTGACGCAGGCTGTACCGGCAGGCAAATCTGCTGTGCCAAGCATAAGCTTGAAAGTGGAATCCAACCTGATATCTGAATCATGCACACGCATTTCATTCAGGGTTACAGTCAGATGATAATTTCTGTCTTTAACACCGCTACCTTCAACCTGAATTTCCAAAACTTCCGGACTGTCATAATCAACCCTGAGAGCGGCTCCTGAGCTTTCCGGTATGGGCAAAGGCCATTTCATACCTGAGAACTCTTCTCCATCCATAAATGCAAAATACCTGTCCCCCTGTTTTGGCGTAAATGCAATTAACCCCGAACCATACGTCCCCGAAATGAATCTGCAAATGCTTTCGCCTAGTTGGTTTTTCACTTCACCCTGGACTTTTAGCGTCTTTCCGGAAGAAGCAACTGCGTTAAATGCCATTCGCTGAGGTATGTCAGCAATGCATGTGCCTCCCTCGGGGAGAAACCTGAGGTCAACATTCATTTTTACGGAGGACAAGTGATGCGTGGAGGAGTCGGGTTTTTCAACCTGAAATTTTATTTTCTGTATGAACGGACTGATTTTGTGAACACTAACCGGAGCAGAAAAAACAAATTCAGGATCATAATTCATCATTGTGCTGGTATAGGCGAGAACTGAATAATTACCTGAATTTAACGTGTCCGGAACTTTTAGCCATCCCGGGGCAGTTGCATTGAAGATCCGGAATCTTGCACTATCCAGCTTTTCATGCTTTTGATTCAGTAAAACAGTATAAAGAGAAGCACTCCGGGTTTCAAATACCCCGTTCCGGCGGTTTCTGATATATGCCTGAAACATGATGGTATCTCCCGGATGGTATAGATTCCTGTCGAGTTGCAAAAATACCTGGTCTGCAGGTTGGTAATAACCTGGCAGATCGTTAGTGTCAGCCTGATTCTCTGTATCGTATTGTGAGTTGTCCTCGTCAGGAAGTTCGTATTCAAAAGGCAACAGGTCGGCAATACGTTGTTGCCCCATTTCGCCGTTCCATACAATGCCTAAAGGATCAAAAAATCCATTTTCGTCGAATTGAACGCGTTCCTTTTTGAGAATCATCTCATTGACCTTGCCTTTGTAATGCACATATAAAGAGCCCTGGTGGTTAACATACTTTTGGTGGATTTCGCTGCCTGCATCAACCGATTCAACTACAAAATCGTTATAGGAAAGCTTCACTCCATTCGGGTTACTTACCGTAAATCCTGCTGAATCAAAACTGTTATTCCAAAGGGTTCTGAAGAAATGCATTGTGGATCCAAGGTATGCCTTTCTTCTTTTGTCTTCGTATTGTTGTTGCTGTTTGGGATCGGTGCTATTTGCCGGAATAAATATATAATTACCAACATACTGAAGGATGTTATCGGTTTTGCATAGCTTAAAATTATCCAGAAAGTATACAATATTGTAGCCCAATGCATTGTTAAGGATCTGAATGGGGTTCGATGCAAATGCCTTTAGCGTTTTATTTTCAGGATCATAGGACAGCAGTATATCATTTTCATTAATGATTTTGCAGTTTCCTGCATTCCATGAACTTCCGAGAAATTCTCTCCGGAAAACCGGAAAATTTTCTTTTCTGATATTCTCACTTTTTTTACCCGATACTACAATATCCTTCAGTTCATGTATTTTAGGTTTAAGCTGAACAGAGACGGGTTGGGTAAGTGAAAAGTCGGCCAGTATTTTTGAATAGTAGCCAACAGAACTAATCGTCAGGGGCTTTGACAAGCCTTCCGTTATGCGCAGTTCAAAACAACCATTCTCATCCGCTGTTGTCCCAACGGTTGTTCCACTGTAGTAAATTGTAGCAAAAGGAATGGCCTGTTTAGTTCTCTCATCGGTGACCTTACCTTTGATGGTTTGCGAATAACCATTATTGAAAATAAAGATAAAGCATATTGCCGGCAACCATAACTTCATTGATTTAAGAAAATAGATAGCTGCAATAAATACATGACAAACTATAAAGCGTTTGTATTTCATAATTTCTGTAAGGTTTATTATGTTATCCAATAACACTGTTGAACCAAACCCTGTGTTGATCTTAACTTCTTACAAAACAACATTAACCAGGCAAATATCGGTATCGGGGACAAGCCTTCCTTAGTGAAACAATGAGAAAAAACTACCGGCGGCAATAGCTATCATTATAATTATGAGGTAGATGCTTAGTAATACTATTACCAGAATGCCTAAGTACTTAAACTGCATTTTAAGGTATTGCATAGCTTTGGTTAGTAAAGCACTGTCTTTGTTTAGTATGGCTTGTTTAGAAAGTGCGGAAAACTGGTACTGAAAATAGATAGGGAAAAAGTACACTGCACATATAATAAGCATCATCAAAAAGGCAAAACCTCCGGCGATTCCTGCCTGGGGAAATCTGCTGCTGCCGGCTGCCAAAACAAATAAAACAGAAATCAGCATTAATCCCAGCAATACAAAGCCCAATATTGAAAGGAACATTGTCCATTTTCGGGTTTCATTCAAATGCTGTATGGCTTCATTGCCAAATTCCATGCTGGTGTTTTCAATTGAGCTGTTGTTGAGATCGTCCATGTTTATAGGGTATTAATAGTTATGTTGAAAAACACTATTTCAGTAAACGTTAACAAATATATCATTTTCCGCTAAAAGCATATTTTCTGACAACCGAAATTAACTGGTCTTTACTAAAGGGTTTTGTGATATAATCGACACATCCTTTTGCAAACGCGGTACTACGGTCGCTTGCATAACCATAAGCAGTTTGCGCTATAATGGGCAAACCGGGTCTGAACCTCAGGATTTCCTCCGTTGATTCGTAACCATTTTTTACGGGCATTCGGATGTCCATCAGCACCAAATCGATATCGGAATGTTTGCTGCATATTTCAACAGCTTCATGGCCGTTTGCAGCTCTGATAACCTTATAGTGAAGCGGGTTCAGGACTGCCTGAATAAAGGCATAGCTTGAATCTTCATCTTCTGCTACCAGAATTGTTTTTTTACCGGCCTGTTTCTCTGATCTGGCTGTTGAACCGTGTTGGACTGAATTATCTTCACTGGCTTTTACATAAGGTATGGTAAACGCAAACCGGCTTCCTTTACCTGGCGAAGAGTCGAGTAAAAATTGTCCCCCCAGCAGCCTGACATAAGCATCGGCAATGGCCAGCCCGAGTCCCATGCCTCCATATAGTTTTGCTGTGGTGTTTTCAACCTGGTAAAACCTTTCGAATATCCGTTGTTGTTCTGATTGAGGTATACCCGGACCGGTATCCCTTACGTAAAATTCAAGCTTGTCGTTCCTGATAATACAACCTAACTCAATGGTTCCCCTGCTGGTGAATTTGAAAGCATTGTTCAGCAAATTGGTCAGGACGCTGATGATCTTGCTTTCGTCGGTAATGATCCCGGTTTCGTTATCGGGACAACTGGCAATTATGTTGAATTTAATTCCGGTTTTTTCGGATAAGGGTAAGTATTGGTGATACAAATTGGTTAGGATTAATCCAAAGTCGGTTTTTTCTGCCGAGATCTTCATTTGTCCGGCTTCGATATGTGAAATATTGATGATGTCGTCGATAATGGATAGTAATTGGTTGTTACTCTGGGTAATAATGCTGACGAACTCATCTTTTCTGTCCTGTTCCAGTCCGCGACTGCCCAGGAGCCCCGAGAAACCAATTATGGCATTCAGGGGTGTCCTGATCTCATGCGAGATGTTATGTAAAAAAGCTGTTTTCAGTCGGTTGCTTTCCTCAGCCCTTTCTTTGGTGGTTGTAAGATTTTCGAAAAGAAAGGCGTTTTCAAGGGCCAGACTGGTGATGTTGGAAAAGGTGGTAAAAAGTTCAATTTCGTGCCTGGAAAAGTTATGGACACGACCAATGGTGCCGAGGATTATTACGCCTTTGGTTACTTTTTCAATCATCAGTGGAATATATACCAATGAACGCATGTTGCGGGTTTCGGTCACCAGTTTCTCCTGGGGAGTGAGAGATGCTTTTGAAGTATCCTCCAAAATCTGTACAACCTGTGTTTCTGCAGCTCTTTTTATGTAAGAGTGATGATCAAGCCTGGCGTATTTGAATTCTTCAGGGTAATCATCAGGAAGTGGCGGGTAGGTTACTTCGATACGCAGATCTCCACCATTTATCATGTATATGGCACTGGTATCGCTCCCGGCCAGTCTGGAAGCATTTTCCACGATGGATGTAAGTACCTTCTTTTTATCTACAGATTCGAGCAGATTAAGGGTTATATCAAAGAGTCGCGACAGATCCTTATTCTTGTTTATCAATTCTTCTTCGGCATGGCAGCTGGCGGTAATGTCGCGAATAATTCCGGTGAGTTTACGGGTATGGAGGTTGATGCGGGCATCCAATTCAAATTGTTTGTTGTTGTAATTGAAACGGAAAGGTTCAATAGTTTTACCGGCAACAATATGTTTTAACAGTGGAATAACCAATTGATATTCCCTGGGGTCCAGCATTTCTAAGGCCAGCGACATTATATTCCGGCCAATGAAGTATTCCGCAGGTTTTTCCAGCATTTGTACTATCCGCTGGTTAACCCAAAGCACTTCTCCGGTTAAACTGGTATAGGCAATGCCTTCGCCCACGGTACTGACAATGTCTTTCCACACCGCTTCCTGTTTAAGCAAAGCAGTCTCTTTTTCCTGTAACTCGTTTATTCTTTCCCTGAGCTTTTTTT
>JAFGVG010000414.1 GCA_016938095.1 Bacteroidales bacterium | reverse complement strand
TTTCCATATTGGCACCCGGGGTGATTATAATGGCATTGTTGCCTCCCAATTCCAGGATGGCACGGCCCAGTCGCTCGCCCACCAGCCTGCCTGCGAGTTTGCCAATTTTAGTTGATCCGGTGAATGATACCAACGGCAGGTTCCTGTCCCTGAACAAATCTTCACCCAGGTATTTCGAGCTGGTAGCCACCAGGTTCAGCACCCCCTCGGGAACGTTGTTTTCTTTCAGTACACCTGCAATAATCCGGTGAACCGCAATGGCGCATAACAGTACTTTCGACGATGGCTTCCACAACACCGTATCGCCGCATACCAGGGCTATCATGGCATTCCACGACCAAACCGCAACAGGGAAATTAAACGATGAAACCACACCCACAACGCCCAGCGGATGGTATTGCTCATACATGCGGTGCCCCGGGCGCTCGGAGTGCATGGTAAGGCCATAGAGCTGGCGGGAGAGTCCCACTGCAAAATCGCAGATATCAATCATCTCCTGCACCTCGCCCATTCCTTCCTGCAAAATCTTACCCATCTCCCAGCTCACCAGGCGGCCCAAAGGCTCCTTGTTTTTCCGCAGTTCAAGTCCTATTTGCCTGACAATCTCCCCCCTTTTTGGGGCCGGCACCAAACGCCAGCTTTTGAAGGCTTCTGTTGCTGTCTGAACCGCCTTTTCGTAGTCGGCTTTGGTAGCCTGCCGTATTTCAGCAATGGGCTCACCATCCACGGGCGAATAGGAGATCAGCCTTTCGCCGGTGGTTTCGGGCCAGGCCATACCGGTGCACATTCCCGGATTTACATCCTGTATGCCCAGCTTTTTCAGTGTTTCTTTCATGTCTGTTTTCATAACCAATATGCTTTTATTGACTTGTTTTACAACAGGGTATTCTTTAGTTACACATTACGCGCCCTTGCTCAGTGCTTTCACCAACCCGCCGGCATCAAGAATTGCGCGCATTTTTCCCGGAAGGGGGCTAAAATGAATTTCACGTTCAGCGATACGGATAAAGCCCCCGTGCATGTCAACTAACACGGTGTCGCCCCGTTGATAGGCTTCCACGGCACCGGGAACTACCAAAACAGGCAGTCCCTGGTTAATAGCCGACCGGAAAAATATACGCGATACCGACCTGACAATGACGGCCGTAATCCCCAGGTAAGCCAATCCGGCTGCAGGATGCTCGCGGGAACTCCCGCATCCGAAATTATCCCCGCAAATCATGACATCACCTTGTTGTGCCTTCACGGAAAAACTTACATCAAAGCCCTTCAGTAAATGGGGTACAATTTTTTCGGGTTGCGCGCTGTTGATTTCATAGGTGAGGTTTCCGGCAAACAGCTGATCGGTATTCAGGTTGTGTGCATCGTGATAATCCCATACCCCCTTTACATAACGGTTATCCGATTCAGCAATTACCACGGTAGCGGTTTGTTCAACATGATATGGATATTGAACCCTGATAGGGCGGATCATAGGCGAGGTGATGCAGCCATGAACAGCAGAAAGCGCCACAGTGGCCGGCGAAGCCAGGTATATAGAGGCTTTGGGATTACCCATTCGCCCCAGAAAATTACGGTTGGCGGTAGAAATCACGTTAATGCCGTCGGGTGGTATCCCCTGTCCTGTTCCCAGGCAAGGGCCACACGAAGGACTGAGCATATTGGCCCCGGCCTTTAAAAATATTTCCACCAGTCCTTCCTGTACAGCCTTCAAATAGATATCCCTTGATGCAGGTGCAATCAACAACTGCACATCATTTGCCACCCGTTTTCCCTTCAGCACGGCAGCGGCTTCGCGCAGGTCCTCAATTCTGCCGTTGGTACAGGTACCTATCAATGCTTGTCCGATAGGTGTGCCGGCCATCTCGTCTGCGCTTTTCACATGATCCACATGGTGCGGACAGGCTACCAGCGGAAACAGGCCGCTCATGTCAATTTCAATGGTTTTTTTATAGTGCGCATCCTCATCGGCCCATACGCCGGCGACATCCTTTCCTAAAAAAGCCGAAAGCACCTCATCGGCAGGAAATACGGCATTTTTCGCTCCCATTTCCGAGGCCAGGTTGGCAATGGTCATCCGGTCGGCTATGCCTAGCGACTTAACTCCATCGCCGTGGTATTCAACCGAAAGGTAGTCGGCTCCGCTTGATCCGATCATACCCATAATGTACAAAGCCAGGTCTTTTGCATAAACATGCTCGGGCAACCTGCCATGCAATACTATTTTCAAGGAGTCCGGCACCCTAAACCAGGTTTCGCCCGTTCTCCAGATGCCGGCTGTTTCAGTCCGGTCGATTCCCGCAGCAAAAGCGTTAAAAGCCCCTGCCGTGCAGGTATGGCTGTCACTTCCCACGATCACCATACCCGGAAGGGCATACCTGCTCATCAGCTGATGGCAGATACCCTCGCCGGCATCGTGAAACTTATTTACACCCTGGCTGTGTGCAAAATTGCGTATCCCGAGATAGTCATTTGCCAGCTTGCTGTTGGTAGGAGGGGCATTGTGATCGAGTACAATAACCAGTTGATTCGAATCCAAAACACGCTCGCCCCCCATCTTCCGAAATGTGCTTTCGATACTGGCGGTGTTATCGTGACTCAATACCAGGTCGGGCCGGTGAAAAACAATGGTACCGGCCGGTGCTCCGAAAATCTTTTCTGCAAAAGTCTGTGCTGACATACAATGTCCTCCGTTGTTGTTATATATCAGGGTGCAAGCAACAGGTCGCCTGCTTCATAAATCTTCTGTTGAATATCAGAGAATCTGCTGATGGTGACTGTTTTACCATTTCGCTGATTGGTAATGGTTCCGGCTTCGAGATTGACGGTAACCCTGTCGCGATCGGCAAGATCCAATGCTTCAAGACTTTTATAGGTCAGTACTGGGAACCCGGCATTGATGGCATTTCTTTCGTATATGGCTCCAAATGACTCGGCCAGTATAGCCCGTACGCCCAATGCCGAAAAGCAATCCACCGCGTGTTGCCGTGAACTGCCCGAACCAAAGTTTTTGCCGGTAATGACAATGTCGCCGGGTTCGGCTTTATCCGGAAAATCTTCCCAGCCGGGCAGGTTTCCCAACGCATAACGTCCCATTTCGCTGATATCGGTGACGGCAAGGTGGCGGTTGTGATAAATCATATCGGTATCGATGTTATTGCGCAGGATCACCCACACCTTCCCCTCGATGATAAGGGGTTTTTGTTTCTCCTGATGCCCGAATCCGGCAATTCCCGCTTGAGAACGTGCAGTTGCAGCAGTTTTGTCTGTGGATGCTTCAAATATCACCGGATGATCGGGTATGGCATCAGCGGTGGTAATGTATCCGGCGATGGCTGAAGCCACAGCTGTGGCAACCGATGCCAGGTAAACGTCGCCTCTGCCCTGTTTCCCGGCAAAATTGCGGTTGCCAGTGCTGACAGTTACTTCGCCCGGCCCGTTCTGCCCAATTTGTCCCGATGCACAGCCCGCACACCCGGCATTACCCACAAGCGCTCCGGCCGATTTGAATATTTCGAGGTAACCCAGCCTCAGACAGGTATTCCATACCTCATCAGTGGAAGGAACAATTTTAAGCACCACACCCGGGGCTACTTTCCTGTTCTTCAGCAACAGGGCCAACTCCTTCATATCTTCAAGACGCCCGTTGGTACAACTGCCCACAAAAGCCGAATCAATTTTCACCCGGCCCAGTTCCTTTACCGGGGTGACATGGTGGGGTTGTCCGGGAAGTGAAACAGCAGGTGTGAACGATCCGATGTCCAGCTCAATGGTTTTGACATAGTGTGCATCGTGGTCTGCGTAAACCGGGTTAATAGGCAGGTACGAACGTTCGGTACAGTATTCAATGATGGCCGACGAAGGCGGGAAAAGTAGCGCAATAGCACCTGTTTCGGTAGCCATTGACGAAATGGTGATGCGCTCGTCGAGGGTAAGCATTTCCGTTTCCTCGCCATACATTTCCACCGCGTAACCCAACAACCCGTCAGCACCGAATATCTTCAGCATATTCAGGGCAATATCTTTGGCCGACAGGTTTTCGGGCCGCTCACCGGTGAGTGTAATCTTTACTGTTTCGGGAACCCTGAACCAAACCGATCCGCGCGACCAGGCAGCAGCAATATCCCTGTCGCCCATACCCTGTCCGAAAGCCCCAATGGCCCCCACGATGTTGGCATGCGAATCGGTTGAAACCAGGGTTGATCCGGGAACGGCCAGTCCCTGGTCGATGGCCAGGTGCGTGCCGATACCCGCGTTAATGTCGTATACATCAATCTGATGTTCCCGGGCAAAAAGCCGGCATTTTTGCTGGTTGGTGGCATATTGCTGATCGGAACCCGTTGGGTTGCAGTCGAATGTAAAAAAAGTTTTACATCGGTCGGCAATGGGCAGGTTATACTGCTGCAAATTCTTCACTACGGCGGCCCCGCCAAAGTCGCGTGCCAGCCGCACATCAATAAACACATCCACAATGTCACCGGGTTTCACAATGACACTGGGCAATGGATGCTGGATACTGGATACTGGATGCTGGACCTGCCTGCGCCGAGGCTTCGGCAGGCCGGTGTGTGTGTTTTGAGATACGGGATTTGTGATTTGACTGCTACTGATACTGCCGCTTCTCACATGTGACGCCAGAATTTTTTCAATAATTGTCATGGTGTGTTTTTTTTTTGCTTTTGGCTTTTGGCTCTCTCTACTTGTCATTTGTCACTTGTCCCTCGTCCCTTGTCACTCGTCCCTTGTCCCTGTCTTGGTTCTTGGTTCTTGGCTCTTGGTTCTTGGTTCTTGGTTCTTGACTCTTGGTTCTTGGCTCTTGGCTCTTGGTTCTTGAAAGGCAGAAACGTCATAAAATCCGCATGATGCACAATATAAGCCTCGGTGGAGCGCTTAACCAGGTCGCCTTCGGCAGCATGAGCCGCTATAATATGACATACCTCAGCCGGCACGCCGCATTGTTCGGCCAGTGAAACACCCGAGAAAGGGTGCCGCAGGTAGGCTCCGTATTTTCCCTGGATGCATTTTCCGTTTCTATCCTTTTCATATTCGAGAAGTTTCCCCACATCAGCCAATATGGCGCCGGCAATCAACACGTCCATATTGACCGGCAATTCATTCCCGAAAAATTCCCTGAATTTCAATCCGCTTTCCCTTGCAATATGCACCACTGCCCGCTTGTGGTCCATGAAGCTTACCCTCAGGTCGGGCCCGGCCAGCAGTGTAAAAGGAATCCTGTTCAGGTCATCGGCTGTGAGTGCACTTTTTCGCAGGGCCAGTGCCCAGGTGGCCGCCACCTTTACCCTGAGATCGGAATCCTGAATCCATTCCAGCTCCGGCCATAATGTCAATACTTCCTGCATAGGGTTGTGTTATTATGTTGATTCAATTGGCATAAATAATTGTCTTCTGGCTTGCCTGCCGGAGCCCTGCCTGCCGGCAGGCAAGTTCAGCGTAGGCAGGTCTGCTAAGTCGTGTAGCCTGAATACTATTGCTGCTGATACTGGATACTCGATGCTGGATACTAGATGTGTGTGCATTGAAATTTGGGATTTGGGTTTTGACTGCCACTGTCTTTGATCTTTGGTCTTCGATCTTGGCTTTTGGCTCTTGGTTCTTGGTTCTTGGCTCTTGGCTCTTGGTTCTTGGTTCTTGGTTAATTGCTCTTTAATATTTTTTCAATAACCGCATCTCCCATTTCTCTTGTCGATGCAGCCCCATGACGCAGCACATCGGGACTCCCCTTCATCTTCAGCATATCATAAGTCCGTACCCTCCCTTCGGCAATTACCGACGCAACAGCCATGCGGATTTTTGCCGCTTTTTCGGGCTGTTTCAGGTGATCCAGCATCATACAGGCCGACTCGATCATGGCAATCGGATTCACAATCGATACGGGGTAACCTGCATATTTAGGAGCAGATCCGTGGGTGGGTTCAAAAACGGCAACCTGGTCACCGATATTGGCGCTGCAGGCGAAACCAAGTCCTCCTATCAGACCGGCAAATCCATCGGAAACAATATCGCCGAACATGTTTCCGGCCACAATCACGCCATAGTCCTCGGGATTTTTGGTCAGCCACATCATCTGTGCGTCAATGTTGGTATTCCATAGTTCAATAGCCGGGTATTCATGTTGAATTTCCCGGGCCATGTTGTACATCATACCTGAAGTTTCGCGTATTACGTTGGGCTTTTCGCACAGGGTAACTGAACGGTAACCGTATTGAGCGGCATGTTCAAAAGCCGCACGAAGTATTCTTTCGGTAGCCTTGCGGGTAAAAATGCGTGTGGAAACGGCTATTTCTTCAGGGGGAACCGTACCGAAATTTTTCACAAAATTCTTATGGCTTTTCAGCGCTTCATAAACCACACCCTGCGGATGACTCCATTCTACACCGCAATAGAGCCCCTCGGTATTCTGCCGGAATATTACCACATCTACTTCGGGTTCTTCAATTTCGCCGTGAACACCCCTTCGGATAAAGTTTAACGGGTTACCTTTGTATGTATGGCAGGGCCTGATGCATATATCGAGGTTAAAGTGCTGCCGCATGCTCACAATTGGACTGGCGTACACATATCCCTTGCCTTTCAGTTGATCATCCAGTTCAGCTACAGCTTCGTCCTTGGGTTTCGACGTAATAGCCCCAAAGAGGCCCACCTTATGCGTTGCCAACAGCTTCACCGTTCTTTCGGGAAAGGCGTTCCCCTCGCGGCACCAGAAATCCCAGCCGATATCGGCTTCCACATAA
>JAFGVG010000413.1 GCA_016938095.1 Bacteroidales bacterium | reverse complement strand
CCTATTCATCGGTTATTGGTAAACAGGAAAATGGTAATTACCTGCCATTCATCCCTGCAAATAAGTTACGTTATGAAATCAGGGCAGGAGGCAAAAAAATAGGCTTTTTAAATAAACCATATATTAAGATTTCTGCAATAACAGCTTTTTCACAGGACAATCCATCACCCTATGAGACAGCAACAGATGGTTATACAATAGTGAATAGCAGTGTATACTCCGAGATTTTGGTTTTTAACCAGACTATAATTTTCGGACTGTCAGTTAATAATTTGTTAGACACACAATACTATGACCATCTGTCAACATTAAAATCACTGAATTATTACAATCAGGGAAGAAATATCAGTGTGTCTTTGAAAATACCATTTGAAATAAAATAAATTGGTAAAAATGGCATGATTATTAAAATAATCATAGCAATATAGGATTTAAGGCATAGGTGAACCAAAAAAGCTGGGTCGAATAATCGGTTAATGTTGCTAATTTTTTATGATGATAGCTATTAGCTGTTAGCCAAATAGCCAATAGCTAAAGGCCAATGGCTAACAGCTTATTCTTTACACTTACCGGTGCATTTCACGGTTCATGTGGCGACGCATATGCCGTCCCTGTCTGGGCGGGATTGCTTTACCAGAAAGGCTTGTCAGTGCATTTCCCAGTTTCAGTCCAATATATACCGTACGTGGACTTACAGGGCCGTAAACATAGGCTGGATCGCGATCAGCCGTTTTGTCAAAATCGGACTGGTAGGCGTCGAATATATTCTTTACTCCGCCATATAACTGCAAGGTAGCGCCATTGAGTTTTATATTGTAATGTAGCTTGGCGCCCAGGTCAAAAAAGGAATCTGTTTTTCTGAGTTCACCCACTTTCGGGTTGGTTTCGGTTCCGAAATAGGGTACCAGCATTTTGCCTGTATAATTTCCGGTAAGGTTCAGGCAAATGTTCTCAACAAAGTCCCAGTCGAGTGTAAAAAAGCCGTAATGATCAGGTGTACGGAAGAACTTTTTCTCGTCGAATTCCTGGGCGGCCTCGTATTTGCTTGATTGCACGGTAAATCCGGATGATAACATCAGGTCCTTGATGAGTTTAAGCTTGAATTCCATATTTACGCCCTGAACGGCAGCTCCGTCTTCCGCATTCATGCGGGTATAAATTACAGTGCCTTGTAAATCGGGGGTTCCTATATCGTTGACAAACGGATTGGTAAGCTTTGTGTAGAATCCTTCTATCAGCAAACCGGTGTAAGTGGAACCGAAAACCTTGTTGAAATCAAAAGAGACCATTACACTGTGGCTGGTTTCCTGTTCTAGTCCGGGATCATTTCGGTTAATAACCTGCCGTGAGCCGGAGGTTTCAATATGCAGGTCTTCATCAAAGATCTGTGGAGCACGGTATCCCTGGGAATAGCTTACCCTGAACTGCAGCGGTTTCCATAGTTCATACATGAAACTGATTCGCGGACTGAATACATCGCCGTTCTTTGGGGCTTCGCCTTCCCTGGCGTGGTCTTTAATTTCATAATGGTCGAAACGGCCTCCGATGGCAATTTTGGCGCGGTTCAGATGCAGGTCGTACTGCACAAAAGCCCCGGTAATGACCGACGACTGATCGGATACAATGGTGTTTTCGGTATGCGGAACAGATACAATGGAGTCATCTACAATGACAGCATTGTCATAATCGGGGTATCCCAGTTTTTCATCGGTTAAAAAACCGCCTGTATTCTCAATGCCGGTTATCAGCGACGATTTCCCCATAGCTATCTTATATTGGGCGCCAATGTTATAGGTTTTGTCTTTTGTATGTCCATAATCGCTTAGTGAATAGTTGGCGCCGTAATACGACTCCCTGTCTACCAACTGGCCTGAAGCATAAACCGACAACATGTCGTATTCCCGGAAGAATTTGTCGTAGGTGATGGCACCGGTTTTAATATTGTGCTTTATGGCTTCAGCTACGTTGCGCTCATGCAATGGGTATTCCTGCTTGTTACCACCATCGCGCTTTTCGCTGATGGTGAAAAAGTCAACCGACATTTTGCTGCGGTAGCCAAAACGGTGAAAAAACCGCGAGCCCAAAGTCAGGTTTGTCATGGGTGATATTTCCGAAAAGTCATCATCGTTGGCATCGAACATTTCGCGCTCACGGGTAAAGCCGTACACGGCCACACCTGTTTTGCGGTCGTCTGAAACCAGCGAAGTGTTGAAATTGGCAGAATAGTCGGGTGCAGAACCTGCCGATCCGTTATGACCGACACCGGTAAAAGTGGTGTTTAACCCAATCTCATAAGTGTTTATTTCAGGTTCCTTTAAGATGAGGTTAATGGTGCCGGCAATGGCATTGCTGCCATACAGGGCCGATCCTCCGCCACGGATAACTTCCACCCGCTCAATCATGTTGGAAGGAATGAGTTCGAGTCCGTATACCCCTGCCAGTCCGCTGAAAATAGGTCGGCTGTTTATCAGTATCTGCGAGTAAGGGCCTTCCATACCGTTCATACGAACCTGGGTGAATCCGCAGTTCTGGCAGTTGTTTTCGAGTCGCAGGCCGGGCACAAAGTTCAGTCCCTCACCGAAAGTAAGGGATTGCGTAGCTGCAAAAAGCTTGGGCGAAAGTGTATTAACCATTACCGGAGCCTCTGTACGTTTTTGTTCGCTACGGCTTGCGGAAACAACCACTTCATCAAGATTCATCACATCTTCCTCGAGGTTGAAATTCACTTCAAGCACTTTGTTTTTTATGACGGTGACCTCGAATTCCTGCGATTTATAGCCAACCGACATGGCCATGAGGGTGATTTCACCTTCGGGGACGTTGATTAGTTGGAAATGTCCCGTTTCATCGGTAAGGGTTCCCAGTGTGGTTCCTTTAACAACAATGTTAACGTAGGGCAAATGCTTGTCGCCCGAAAGCACATGTCCGACGATGTTGGCATCAGTTTTTGGCCTTTGGGCCAGGGTATTGGTGAAAAGAATAAGCAGAAGAATAAGTGGTGAAAATATCTTTTTAAACATATATCTGTTTCTTTGAGGGTTTTTACATAACCCGGTATATATTAATGTTTTTATAGTTCTTAACCTCTTTAGTCACGACAATTCGTACCTATTGTCTGCGGCAATAACTATGGCTGAGGTTTGGAAAAAAGCGCATGGGCTTAATTCCAATTGCTGACAGCATTACCCGAAAAGTATAACAGCAGGAGGCGCCCTGAGGCAAATGGAGGTATTGGCTGTAGTAATAAGCCTGACAGGTAGTTCCGAAGAAACGAGTTTTTTTGGAAAATTAACTATTTCTGGCAGATCAGGTCTTATAACCAAATCATCCCAGACAGATTTATCGAGTTGTTGAATGTAGAAGAACTCGTCTTTATTATGCTGATGTGCCGGTGTTTGTTTTTCACCGGTTTTAGTCTGTGAATGCTTTTTATAGGGATGGGAATGATAAACAATTTGCCCGTTGATCAGGTGCGGGTGATAAAACAAGGTCAGGCTGCTGTAGTATCCTAAAAACACCAGCAACAGTATAACCTTGCAAACGGCACAGTTATTATTTATTTTCCTGATCATAAGTTATTCAGGTAACAAAAGTAACAACTGTTATTGAATGAACAATACCCAAATGTGATGATTTTGTTACGTTTTGTTTTCACCTGAGGCATTCATCAACGTATTTTCATTTCTGTAATCATTGGTCGTATACCTTTTAATCTGGCCCAGTTGAGTTTTTATTTGTGAAATAAGCTCCGGTGTATGAAACCCTGGCACTTTTGTAGTGCGGAATTCATAATCAATACCTGATTGTTTGATAATCTCAATGGAGGTTTTCACCTTTTCAATCACTTCGGCCGGATGGGATACATCAATGATTTTGTTATACGCTTGTGGTTCCAAAATGTTTTTAATATCCATGGCAATATAATCAATTATTTTTTTTGCCACGATTTTATTCAACATTTCGGGGTTTGAGCCGTTGGTGTCGAGTTTTACCAGGTAGCCCATGTTTTTGATGGTTTGTATAAATTCCGGCAGGTCGGCATGCAGGGTAGGTTCGCCTCCGGTTATGGCAACTCCTTCGAGCCAGCCTTTTCGTTCAGTTAAATACCCCATTACGTTTTCCGGGGGAATCAGATCACTTTTACTGATCAGCTCAGGCAATACCAGTTCGGGGTTGTGGCAGTACCAGCAGCGAAAATTGCAGCCTGCGGTAAATACCACCGCTGCCATTTTCCCGGGATAGTCGATAAAACTTTGTTTGATAAATCCGCCGATTAGCATATTTTTAATATTTATTATGCCATTGGCCGCTTTGCCCGCCGTAGCTTTAGCGAAGGAGGGTTAGCCATTAGCCATTAGCCAATAGCCAATAGCCAATGGCCAATAGCGTTTCTCATGGTTTAAAACAAAAGGAACCCGGTGATACCCCCACCTGAAACGAGTCGATTTTCTCACCTGCAGCAGTGTACCTGAATACAATGCCGTTTTGCATGTAATCAATGGCATCAGAAGTATAAATAATGGATTTCTGCGGGTCCACTCCCAGCCCGTAAAAGAGTTTGTTGTTTTCAGGGATAAGGGGAGTTGAAGGTAAAGTGGTTGATCTTACAGGCATACAGAATATGCCGCTTCCGGAAAGGCCAGACGATCCCCATCCGCCATTGATGTAATACAAAGTATCTTTAGTACCGTTCAGGCAAAGTTTTGATGGCGAATGGTTGATATCGGGGAATTCATAAACCTGTTCCACGGTAAAGCTGGCTGCGTCAATACGGGTGATGGCAGGTTTTTCATGTCCATAAGGCGAGCCTTCGAAGCCGCCATCGGATAACACCCATAACTTATTGTTTTTG
>JAFGVG010000412.1 GCA_016938095.1 Bacteroidales bacterium | reverse complement strand
TCAGCCGGATTTGGCCAGCAAATGACCATTTCGCCGGTTTTTTGAGGATCAAGTCCGGTTTGTTCAGGCACCATTTCAATCAAAACAATGCTGTCGCGTGTAAGATAAATATTACCGCCTTTCAGCTCATATCCTTGTTTGTCCACTTCAAAAGTGTAAGAGGCCGGAACAGGAAGCTGGCTAAAAAGCGCATCTCCCAAAGAATTGGATATCAGCGTATTGGTATTGATGGTAATACTGGCATTGTTTACAGGAGTAGTGCCTTCTCTGAGTCTTATCCGAAGGCTCGCGGCAACCTGCAGCAGTCCGATGGTAAATGACGTATCTGAACTCACAGTGAACAATCCGGTTGCTGACTGATAGGACGATTTGGTTACATTATAGGTATTTGTTCCTCCGACAACCGTAAAATATACCTCACCGGTTGTATTAGTCACCTGTGTGTATTCGCCCAGCGCTACCGAAGTATAGGCAATGGGTTCTGTTGTACCGGCCCTGACAAGTTTTACAGTAACCTGGTAGGTTTCTTTTTCGAGATAAAGGGTTAGCGTGGTATCACTGTGAATAAGAAATGGCTTGTTTAATAAAGGGTTACAAAAGTCACCGGTCACATTGACTGTGAAAAATTCATAAACATCTTCGAAAACAACACTTCCACCGGCATCAGTTACCAGGGTGTTATTATAAAGCTGAACATGACAGTCCGGCAAAGGCATATTACCGGCGACATCCTTAATGATAAATTCAACACGGAATTTACGGTTTTGCGATGCAGGATTGTTTCTTCTCCGGATAAGCTGGTCGAGGTAAAGCGACGACGGCACCAGATACTGTCCTTTGCCTGTTCCTTCGACAAAATCGACAGGTGTTGTATTATAGAGAATGCCGTTTGTGGTTCCTTCGGCAGGGTCAACATTTACCCCGGAAGCCGCACCCGATGTGCCGATAATATAACCCCATCCGAACTGACGTGAGTCGATAAGTATATTTCGCGATGGGTGGTATGCTTCACCGGTGGTATTGTAAAAAACCGATTGTGACGAAGTGTATCCGTGCAAACTGGTTTCTGAGCCATAGGGACGGAATACTGACTCGAGATAGTCACTGTTAAAGGTGCAGGCATCAAAAAGATTGGACATACTCAGGTACATGTGAAAATCACTGGCGTATCTTGAGTGCTCACCGCGGCAGCGCAAGACAACATTACCGTTGCTGTATGGATACTTGAAATCGTAATTATGCCGGCCGTCATTGGCGCTGCTGTTGCTGATCAGACAGTCGTTCGATTCGAGTGTATACAGGTATCCGTTACCGCCACCACCTTCGTATTGGGGTTTCTCTAATTTACATGAATCAATGGTGACAAAGCGGCACTGGTTAAGTTTTATGCCGTTTGAAAGGAGATGAAAATCACCGCTGTTGGCAACCGGTTTAAAAGTGCCTATATGATGAACCCAGCAATTTTCGGCGTATTTGAACTGAATGGCATGTGACTGGTGTGTTTCATAAGCACCGGTACCGGCAATGGTATAAGATTCCTCATCCCATCCGGCGTTTGGGTTTTCGAAATTACCAACGGACAGGTGTTCAATACCGCATTCGCTAATGTGTTTAGTAACCTTATAAATCCTTGCCTGATCCCTGGTTTTAAGCGGGTACCGGGTAGGGGCATCCAGAATGATCAGGTTGTTTTCAAGGTCAATGCTGTCAATTCTGCGAAGGAAGGCTACTCCTTTAATGGATTCAGCCGTCCAATGTCCGGTCATTTTATGTTCTGCTATAAACGCATCGGTAGGCGTGGAGGTTACAACAATGAGGTCGCCCTGCCGGAATGATTGCGCCGAAGTTACCGGAACTATACGGGTGGGATACAGAAGGTCGAAGGATATCTCAACCGGAGTGTTAACCGGATGAAACCAGCCTGCATACTCGTCTGATACCCTTATGATGTCTTTGTAGCGCATATTGGTTGAGGCATTGAGAAGAAATGTAGCTTCCATGCCTGCGCCACGGATGATGGTGCTATCATTTGCTATGTTTAATGCGAAATCCTGGGACTCAGCTGCTGAAACCCTGTACGTGCCGGCAGGCAGATATACCACCCCGCCTCCAGAGTTGCCGACATCGTTGATGGCTTGCTGAATAACAGCAGTGACATCGCTTGTCCCTGTGTTGTCGGCATTATAGGGGGGCTGTGTAACATCAAAAACCGGTCCTGTAATGTAAGGAATCTCAGCCATGCCGCCTTGGTAGCCTGCATAAGAAAAATCGTGTAAAAATCGGCCTGTATTATCGCTGTAACCAGGGTACCAGTTTTCGGGATATAGCTTGCTGCGCCATTCGAAACCGGTCAGCGCATTGTTTGATTCCAGGGTCAGCACGTCGGGGTGGTTATATACCTCAACAATATGCGCTGCACTGTTCTGGCTGGCTACAAGATCATTCCACGACATGAAGAGCAGCCAGGGGGCATCTCCGTTTAAACAGGCGTCAATATCGGGTATGGGCCCGTTTTCCGTCATGGCTATCAGCTTCTCTCCACGGGTAATGGTATACAGGTTGTCAAACATCTCTTTCTGGTTGGTGTAATTGTAATTGCCCGGGTAGGAATCGTAACCAATCATGTCGACCTTATCATTGCCGGGATACCAATCCGGCTCAGGTGTAGACCATACCCAGATGAGATTATGCAACTGGTGGTGGTTTTTCAGACGTTCGATAAGGATATCCCACAAGGCCAGGCAGGGTTCGGCACCTTTGGCGCCCCACCAGAACCATCCACCGCCGGCTTCGTGCAGTGGCCTCCATAACACAGGAATACCTGCCTGCTGGAATTTCTTCAACTGCGAGGCAATGCTGTCGATATCGCGTATGACAAAATCATACTCGGGTGTGCCGGGTGTTACCGCTTTGGTGATGTCGAAGGTTGTGTATTCTGTATAAAAGGTGTTGGTTCCGGCTTCGCTGTTCAGATCGCCACTCGGATCGTGCCAGTGCCAGTGCATGGCAACAATGCCTTTCCCACCGGTGCTGTTGTACCAGCTGATCAGATCATCCACGGAATGGTCATTCACATCGTACCCGAAAGTATGGCCGCCATCTTTCCAGAAATAAGGGTAACCCTGGGTATAATGCTGGAAATCGTGAGCCCGCAGCAAAGGTGTTTTTCCGGCAATGGTTTTCAGTTGACTGAAGTAGTCATTTGTTTGACCCGAAATTATCCGGTTTCCGAACTGGTGTTGTAGAAATGCATACAATGCTTTGGTTTCGGTGGTAGCTAATGTGTCAATTAATGCCGTGTCAACCTTAAAAACATTCTTTTCCATCCGGTAAATTTCCACCCGGTCGATACCTGCATTTCCGGAATGGTTACTTAAAATAAAGGTATTGGCTCCCGCATTGAGCAACATACCGCCTGCATCTGCCAGGGTAAAACCAGAGGCTGCTTTCAGGACAAAAGTAGCCTGGTAATAGTTGTTGATCAACAGATTAAAGGTGTCGGCGGCTGCACTGGTGTAACGGATTACGAGCCGGTAAACATCTTTTGCAGGTACGTTTATACTCAGCGTAACCTTGTCACCGGAAGCGTCAAAACCACCAACATAGCCGGTACCCGAGTATCCTGCGACAGTTGTTGATGTATTAACGCCGGTAAGGGTGCCGTTTTCTGCTTCGGCCGATGCCAGCATTTCGCCGAATTGATTATATACTGCTTTGGCCCTTTTCAGGGTAACAGCCGATACCGAAAGGGGGGCCAGTGTTGCTGTCAGATTGTTATCCAGCGTTTCGGGTGTTGAGAGCTGCAATGCATTGGTGGAGTGGGAGATGAAGGTTTCCGTGCCGGGAAGTCCCGATAGTGCATAAACCTTGCAACTTCCGCTCATAATGTCAAAATCGTTCAGGCTTAGTTCCACGTTACGATTTTCGGTGAGGTGCCGGTTTATAAGGAAAATGGTCATGGAATCTCCGGCAGTATTCATGGTCGGGTAGGCCGAAACATTATATTCATCCGATGATGTTGCCGGCACAAAGTAGTTGTGTCCGTAATGCGAGAAAAGGTGAACCACTTCGGACATGCCGGTGAGCCAGTCCCAGGGGGTGAAAATTTCAACCCCGTTTTTGACAAATTCGCCCAGGGTTGAGGCATACCATACAGCTGTGACATTGGGGTTATTTCTTTTGGCTATGGATGTTTCCGATAAGGAGAGGGTTACACCATGACCGGTTCCCATGTATTTTTCCAGCCAGTCGTTACAACGTTTAAAAATATATTCACGGGTAATGGTACCATCCCAGCTTCCGGAACCCGAACGTTTTACACCGTTCGCTTCGGGATAATCAAAAGTGGTGTCAAAAAACACCCTGTGTAATTGCACGATATTCGATGAAACCGTGTCTCCCGGATAAAAATGAATGTCGATGACATCGAGCAGGCGTATGCCTGTGGCTTGTTGTTCTTCGGCTACACGCAAAATAAAATATTCGAGCCATACATATTCTTTACCGTTATAGCTGATTTTGTTGCCATTCCAGTTATACCATTGCCATTCGTTGGCAGGCACGGGTCCCATGAGTTTTATGCCGGGATATCTGGCGCGTGCTTTTTTGGCTACCTCAAAATACTGTTGCATAAATGCTTCGGCAGTGGGGAGTTCAGGCCAGATATCGTCGTGGGTGCCATCCCATATTTCGGGCTCATTGTCCATGCTCCAGTATTGGATTTTAGCGGGGTCGAGATTAATTCCCCCAGTGCCAAACCAATGATTGAGAATGCCTGTGGTGGAATCAGCATTCCAGTTTTCGAGATATAGTTCGGGATTTCCTTCTGTAAGGGCATTTTCATCACCTGCAGGATTCAGAGTGCCTCCGCCGCAGAGGTTCTGACGGCAACCTGACCACCATTGTGATCGGTTATAGTCCCAGTCGTTAAAATTATGATCATCGGTTGAAGCTGCTTTCCCGGTAAGCTGAAATGCCCACATGCCTTGGGCCGAAGGGATGTTTGCCTGCAGGGTTTGGGCAGCATAATCCCAGTCGTGGAAATATACGTTATTGTACCAGTCGGGGTGACTGGAAAGTTTTTTTCGCCAATTATATTTTGAGGCGTTATTTCCGCCATTTTCCCTGAACATCTGAATGCCCATATCGCGTAAATGTTGCCATTCGGCCGCAGTGAGCGGGTCGTCAACGTTAAATGACTTGTCGGCCAGACTGTTATTCTTTCCATAGAGGTAAGGTGAAACAGGTTTTCTGGCGGCAAGGGTATTGATGTTAACGGATACCTGCTGTGCCGGCAAATTGTTACCGGAAGCAAAGAGAATAGCAAGCAGT
>JAFGVG010000411.1 GCA_016938095.1 Bacteroidales bacterium | reverse complement strand
TCCTTTTTTATGGGCTTCCTTAACTTCGGCCTTCACCTGTTCTTCGATCTCCTGTAGTTCCTCTTCGGTAAAACGATTGTAACGCAACAGCATCCGGCGATATTTTCCCAGCGGATCGTATTCGCTTACATAATTCAGTTCCGCATCGTCGCGGTACAACTCATGCCGGTCGGAATTGGAATGGGAATGAATTCTTACGCAATTTGCCTGCACAATGCAGGGTTGCTGATTTTTAAGCACCCATTCCCTGGCCTCAGTCATGGCATTCATAGAATCGAAAACATCCTTGCCGTTGCAATGAATGATGCGCAGGTTTTTCAGCCCGGTGAAATTATCTGCTACCTTACGGTTAGCCGTCTGGTCGGCTTTGGGCACCGATATACCATACCCATTATCCTGAAAAACGAAGATAACCGGAAGTTGTTCGTTGGAAGCGCCATTGATTGCTTCATAAACATAACCCTCGCTTACCGATGACTCACCCTGTGAACTGATAGATACGCCGTTGTGCTTATATCTTTTCATGGCCCGGCCGACACCAACGGCGTGAAGGGTATGATTCCCGGTCGCCGATGAAACATTGTTAATGTTCCACCCGGGTTTGGCAAAGTGATTGGACATGTGTCTGCCACCACCGGCAACATCTGTGTCTTTGGATATGCCGTTGTAAATGATCTCTTCGGCAGTCAGTCCGGCCGAAATACAAGTCAGCAAATCGCGGTAATAGGGAAAAAGGTGGTCGGTTTTCCGGTCGAATATTTGTCCGATGGCCAGTTGAATACCGTCGTGACCGGCATAGGGTGCATGATAGGACCATCCAATGGCCTGCTTAAGATAATTGGGGGCACGATCGTCAAGTGCCCTGCCAAGAACCATCAGGTAAAACCATTTTCGCAGAACTTCCTTATCAGTTTTTTTAATGTGATATCTTTTAGGTATTTCCATTGCTCAAATTACTTTTTCAAATTATCTCAAAATCAAATTGTCGAATTGTCGAATTGTCGAATTATTAAATTGTTCTCTCCATATCAAACTCCTCCAGCAAATCAGCAAGTCTTCTGAGGAACATACCGCCCAGTGCACCGTCAACAACCCGGTGATCGTATGAAAGCGAAAGAATCATTTTGTGCCTTATAGCAATCACATCGCCGGTAGGTGTTTCAATGACAGCCGGCTTTTTCTCGATGGTGCCTGTTGCCAGAATGGCTACCTGTGGCTGGTTAATGATGGGGGTACCGGTAATGTTACGGAATGAGCCGAAGTTGGAGATGGTAAAGGTACCTCCCTGGATATCGTCGGGCGAAAGCGAGTTGTTACGTGCGGCGTTGATTAGCCTGTCGAGTTCAACAGCCAGTCCCACCATACTTTTCTGATCGGCATTTTTCAGCACGGGGACAATGAGGTTGCCCGATTTGAGCGCAACGGCAAAGCCTATATTGATGTTTTTCCGGAGGATGATCTTGTCACCGTCGACTGAAGCATTCACGCCTGGAAATTCTTTAAGCGCTTTAGCGGTGGCTTCGAGGAATGCGGGCATGAAAGTAAGCTTTATCTTTTCGCGCTTCAGGAATTCATCCTTGTGTTTCTCACGCCACAAAGCCAGCCCGGTCACATCGGCTTCCACAAAGTTGGTTACGTGGGGGGCGGTATGCTTTGACATAACCATATGGTCGGCAATAAGTTTGCGCATGCGGTCCATTTCAACAAGCTGGTCGCCAGGCTGCAGGCTGATGGCTGTTTTGCCTGCTGATGAAGATTTGGAAACTGGTGCAGAAGAGGCAACCGATTGTGCCGGAGCAGGTTGATTTCCTCTGTTTTCGAGATATTTGAGCACATCCTGCTTACGAACCCTGCCATTTTCACCTGTACCGGTTAAGGTATCCAGTTCTTTCGCACTAATGTTTTCTTTGGCTGCAATGCTGGTAACCAGTGGAGAATAGAACCTGCCGGAGGATTTTGCTTTTTCATCAATTTTTTCCTTTTCTTGGGTTGCCTCGCTGGAAGAAAGGTCCTGGCTCTTTAATTCTTGCTCTGTACTCCCACTCTTGCTGTTTTCTGCTCCTGCCGCTGCTGCTTCTTCCACACTCCCTTTTCCCTCGGTATTAATCACAGCAATCACTTCACCGACTGGCACCAGGGCATTTTCGGCAAACAATACTTTCAGCACTTTTCCGGCGACCGGAGAAGGGATTTCCGAATCCACTTTATCGGTGGCAATTTCCAGCAGCACATCGTCTTCCTGCACCATATCGCCAGGTTTGATAAGCCACCGGATGATGGTGGCTTCTTGCACACTTTCGCCCAGTTTGGGCATCACTACATTAAAATCGGCCATTTAGTCTTTTGCTTTTAAAACTGAATTATATCAAATATACGAAAAGATAACACACAACCCTGCCCTACTGTTCATTGTATAACAAAATATTGTTTTCAAGCGAATTTTCTGTGAGAATTTCAAATAATAATTATCTTTGCAACCCTATTATATTTACTGATTTCGGGGCGTGGCGCAGTTGGCTAGCGTACTTGCATGGGGTGCAAGGGGTCGGAAGTTCGAGTCTTCTCGCCCCGACAAATGAAAGCTGTCTTATTAAAGACAGCTTTTTTTGTTTCGCTATGCTAGTAAATTCCCCGAATTACCGTTTTATTATTTTAAACGAAAAATTAGACCCTGCTGCAATGGGTTTAAGAATATACATACCTGATTGAAGATATCC
>JAFGVG010000410.1 GCA_016938095.1 Bacteroidales bacterium | reverse complement strand
TTCAGGGAAATCGAAAGCATTCTCGGAAAAATTCCCATGCTGCGAATCATGCCCAATACAGCCCTTGAGATCTGTGAATCCATGACCTGTCTTACCTTCAAAAACACCTCCCCGGAACAGGAAAAAACCATGGTGGCTCTTTTCGATAAAATGGGAAAAACCCTGGTGATTCCCGAAGACATGATGGATGCAGCAACAGTGGTCGGTGCGTGTGGAATTGCTTTTGCGCTCCGGTTCATGCGAGCCATGTCACAAGGGGGTATCGAAATCGGCTTTAATGCCGAAATGTCGCAGTTTATAACCGCACAAACCGTTAAAGGAGCTGCCCAATTAATTGTCGAAACGAGTAATCACCCCGAAAAAGAAATTGATAAAGTTACCACACCCCAGGGAATCACCATTTCCGGTCTCAATGAAATGGAACACCAGGGACTTTCATCTGCCGTGATCAGGGGACTTATCACTTCCTATAACAAACTGGGAAACCTGGGAACCAAAGTAACGAAATCTGTGAAAGACTAGTTTTCACTGCATTTCCAGGTAAAATACAATCAAAAGGCTATGAGCAGTATCGAAGATTTTCCCAAATACCTCTACGAACAGTATAACAGCTTTCGCAAAGAGGTCCCCTCCATGACGAAATCACACCGTTTTATCGATAACCTGATCTACTTTCTTTTCCCCTTCAAAATCGATAAAAAGTGCACCCTGCCCCTGATCGATCTGAACCTGGCCCAATTACAGCTCGATTTCAAAGACCTGATCACTCCCCTTGAATCCATCCTTGTGGAGCCCATTAATGATCTTTGCACCAAATTTTTCAATGAAATTCCAGGTATTTACGAAAGTCTTACAGAAGATGCCCAGCTTTTTGTGGATTTCGACCCTGCTGCGCGTTCACGTGAAAGCGTTATTTTATATTACCCTGGGTTTTATGCCATATCGGTTTACAGGCTTTCCCATGTACTTTTCAAATTGAAAATACCCTACCTGCCCCGGATGATCTCCGAATTTGCCCATAGTAAAACAGGTATTGATATTCACCCGGGTGCTGTAATCGGAAATCACTTTTTCATCGACCACGGAACCGGTATTGTTATTGGTGAAACCACCCAAATTGGCAACAATGTGAAAATTTACCAGGGGGTGACCCTTGGCGCTGCCTCAGTTGACAAAAGTATGAAAGGCAAGAAAAGACACCCCACCCTTGAAGACAATGTTATTGTATACTCCGGTACTACCATCCTGGGAGGAGAAACAATCATAGGCCACGATACCGTCATTGGTGGTAACGTATGGCTCACCAAAAGCGTTCCGCCATTCTCCATTGTTTATCACGAAAGTAAGGTGGTCATCCGTAACAATAAAAACTTCAGCAAACCCGATAATTTTGTTATCTGAACACTTGCCCGGATAAGTTGTTTACCCGATGCGTACACCAAATACTATCATCGCATAAAATCATGAAAGCATCCAACATACTTGAAACCATCGGGAATACCCCGCATGTCAGCATCAATAACCTGTTCGGTAAGGATCATGAAGTATGGTTCAAACTCGAACGGTTTAACCCGGGCGGTAGCATTAAAGACCGCATTGCCCTCGCCATGATCGAAGATGCCGAAGAAAAAGGTTTGCTGAAACCCGGATCAGTCATCGTTGAACCCACCTCGGGGAATACCGGTATAGGACTGGCCATGGTAGCCGCCATCAAACATTACCGGCTGATCCTGGTTATGCCCGAATCTTTTTCGGTAGAGCGCAGGAAAATAATGGAAGCCTATGGCGCTGAGTTTGAATTAACCCCGCGTGAAAAAGGTATGCAGGGCGCCATTGATAAGGCCAATGAAATAATTGCATCAAACCCCAACGCCTGGATGCCGCTTCAGTTTGAGAATGAGGCCAACATTCAGATCCACCGTAAAACCACTGCCCTTGAAATCATCAGGGATTTCCCCGAAGGTATCGATTACCTGATTTGCGGCGTGGGAACCGGTGGCCATATTACAGGAGTGGGCGAAGTGCTCAAAGCAAAATTCCCGGACATCAAAATATTTGCCTTTGAACCGGAGTTATCACCCATTATCAGCGGCGGGAAACCTGGCCCACATCCCCTGCAGGGTATCGGCGCCAATTTCATCCCCAAAAACCTTCATACCCATATACTCGATGGTGTAATTACGGTTTCCAGGGACGAGGCCTTCACCTATGCCCGACGGGCAGCCAGGGAAGAAGGCATATTTGTGGGTATATCTTCGGGCGCAGCACTGGCTGCTGTTGCCAAAAAACTACCGGAAATTCCGCACGGATCAGTCATTCTCACTTTTAATTACGACACCGGAGAACGTTATTTGTCGGTTGAGGATCTGTTTTGAACAGTCGTACCCGATTTGCACAATACTTTTTCGAGCTCATGTTTAATGATGCCCGTCCATAAGGCATAACCTTTTTCATTCAGATGAAGACGGTCAGGCTGAAATAAATCCGCCCTTGGCACGCCATCACTGTTTAAAAATGCATCGGCAGCAGCAATATAATAAGCATGAGCATCCTGTTCGCAATATTTACGGATCAGTTCACCTGCCTGTTTGATTTCAGGCCAAACCTCCCATCTCAGCTCGGTTGGCGTTGTGGAAATCCAGCATAATGGAACGTCCGGATACTTTTCCCTTACCGTTTTTAACAATCCGGCGAACAAATCCGCCACCTCTTCCGGACGTTTGTCATCTTCGTTACCGGTAATATCATTGGCGATAAAAATAACAATGGCACTAAAAGTATGCGGATAAATGATCCGCCGCGCGTAATAATTGAAGTCATCCAGCTTGGCACCCCCATAACCTCGCTGAATAACCGAAAAGGGTTTCATGTCTTCCTGCAGTGTCGACCATAAACGAATACTCGAACTTCCGGTAAACAAAACGGCATCCGGTGCATAGGTTTCAACACTATCGGCATGTTCAAATTTACGAATATCCGGCTCCCATATTTCATAACCCTGTGGCTGTGAAAACACTTGCTGTGCCATTACCAACCCTAAAAATGCCCCAAGAAAACTACCTTTTACATACTTCATGATCACTGATGGTTAAATACTGATTTGTCTTTCAGGCAATCCCTGTCTGAAACAAAGATATAAAAGCCGCCAGAAATGAAGTGTGCTATACTCCCTCTTTCTCAAAAGCATTAACGGCTTTTTAACAGGCCCGGGCATAACAATTGTATTGTCGCGCTGTTTAAAGTTCAATTAAGCCTTAGCGCATGAAAAAATTACGCATCATATTGGCATTTTTTCTGCTGGCCGTTCTAATGCCGATTAAGTCGCAAGATAGCATCCCGGTCTGGCGTTTAGAAACATTCGAAAAATACCTGAACAGGCAAACCGATACCCTGTATGTCATTAACTTTTGGGCAACCTGGTGCGGGCCCTGCCGTAAAGAGTTACCTGAATTTGAAAAGATACACCAAAACTATGCATCACAAAAGGTAAAAGTATTGCTGGTGAGTCTCGACTTTCCAAACCAGCTTGAAAAAACCTTAATACCTTTCATTCGCACCCATCATATTTCAGCCCCGGTTGTGTTATTGAACGAACCCGATGCAGACCGATGGATCGACAAAGTCGACCCTGCATGGACAGGCTCGTTACCTGCAACCTTATTTTACCGTGGAAAAAATCGTCATTTCCTGGAAAAGGAATTGACTTATGCCGATATCAATCAATTAATTATTAATCAATTAGCTGATTAACCCGAAATGAAACGGGAAATTCGGACAGGATGTTTAACTTAAACCATTTGAATATGAAATCACTGTTGCTCATAGCTTCGTTTTTGCTGACTGCAGCATTGTATGCCGGCGAAGGTTACAAGGTTGGCGATAAAGCTGCCAGCTTCAAACTAAAAAATACCGATGGTAAAATGATTGGTTTATCTGATTTTCAGGATGCCAAAGGTTTTGTCGTTGTATTTACCTGTAATAATTGCCCCTATGCCAAGGCTTACCAGGACAGACTTATTGAAATTGATAAGCAATTCAAAACAAAGGGATACCCGGTTATTGCCGTCAATCCGAATGATCCTGCTGTTGAGCCTGCCGATTCCTACGAGGCAATGGTTACCAGGGCACGCGAAAAAGGCTATACTTTTCCGTATTTGTTCGACGAAAAACAGGAAGTAAACAAACACTATGGAGCCACCAAAACACCCCATGTTTTTGTGCTGCAAAAAACCAACAATGGCGAACTTATTGTAAAATACATCGGGGCCATAGATGACAATTACCAGGACGCAAACGCGGTTAAAACGCCATACCTGAAAAACGCTCTCGAATCGTTACTGGGTGGAACAGACCCGCAACCCAGTTCTACCAAAGCCATTGGCTGTAGTGTTAAGGTAAAACCTTCACAATCCTGATATAACCACCCCCGCATGGCGGTAAAGAACGCTAAGAACTAAGCACACGAAGGAAAGTCCCGCCGATGGCGGGACCTCTTGGTGTTCTTAAACTTAGTGGTCTTAGTGATGTTTTCTCTTCGTGTACTTCGTGTTAAAAAAAGACTGCCAAGCACAGCGCAGGCATCGTATTGAATATCTATACTTTATAATTGTTGGCTTGACAGCTATGGGTCATACTGCACCTGGTACATTGTGCTGAATATACATTTGGAGTGCCAAGGTTGTGTAAGAAGTTACCAAATGAGTGTAGTCAGGAGACTATGCTCATTTTTGATAATTTCAGATAGCCTCCGCCGGTTAGTTTTCTATTTTCCGAAACTTCGATAATAATTCTTCTTCATTCAATACCAGTATAATCACATGCTGCCGCGATGCCATGGCACCAAAATAACCTTTGGTAAGCATATCTTCTTCAACATTGGGCAAGGTGATGTTTAACAGCAAAAAACCCTTTTGATCT
>JAFGVG010000063.1 GCA_016938095.1 Bacteroidales bacterium | reverse complement strand
TTTTCCGATACCATAAAGGCGGAATAGAAGCCCAGGCCGAAATGGCCGATGATGTTGTTTGCCTGGTTTTTATATTTCTCCAGGAAATCTTCGGCGCTTGAAAAAGCAATCTGGTTGATGTACTTATCCACTTCTTCGGCTGTCATGCCAATGCCCTGATCGGATATGGTAAGTGTTTTGGCTTTTTTGTCAAGTTTGATGCGCACGGTGAGATCGCCCAGTTCTCCTTTAAAATCGCCCATATTGGCAAGGGTTTTCAGTTTCTGCGTGGCATCTACGGCATTCGAAATAATTTCCCGCAGGAATATCTCATGATCTGAATACAAAAACTTCTTGATGATGGGGAAAATGTTTTCAGTGGTAACGCCAATTTTACCTTTCTGCATGGTAGTATCTTTTAGGTTCGACATATATCATTTAGCTGATTCCTGCCGGTTCAAAGATTGTGCCGTACGCCGAAAACTGACAATAAGTCATGTAAGTCATGGCAAAAATGACAAACAGTGTGGGAGAGTGGAGCAGTCATGCAGTCGTGCAGTGATGCAGTCACACTGAGCGTGTCGAAGTGCGACTTACCGCTGCCGCTGCTCCTGTTTTATGTCTGCTAAGTCTTCTAAGTCTTCTAAGTCTTCTAAGTCAGCCGTCTTGTCTTGGTTCTTGGTTCTTGGTTCTTGGCTCTATTCATTCCTCACGTCAATATTTTCCACCAGCATCCAGGAGTCCTTTTCAAAGCGGAAGCCGTCGTAAGAAAAGTCGGGGCCATAATGTTCATATTGGCCTGTAAACGAAGGCCGCGAAGGGGAGAGGTGGTCAAAAACGATCATTTTCATACCTTCGTTCCATTTCAGGCTCATCTGAACTTTAGCGGAATATTCAAACAAAACGCGGCTTTGAATGCCATTTGACAGACGAAATACCGGTTTCCCGAAAACCGGTTCACCGACCGGGTTAAACCACAGCACATCCATCAGCTTTTTTGAGGTGAACAGGTTATTGGGATCGTAACCGAGCAAGGTATAAAGGGTTTCGCCGGCAGATTTCATCTCCACAATTTCGTAAACCAGGCAACCGTACCAGTTAGCCGGGCTTCCGGTTTCGGTTGTCGCATGGGTGAAGTTGTCGCTATTATCGGTGAGCCTGAAAACCTGTGGTTCTTTTCCGGATACCCTGCTCATCAGGAAGCCGTAATAAACATGGGTGCCGTCTTTTAGCGGGATATTCCAGGTAATCAGCCTGATTTTCTTATCGGAAGAGGTAATCTTACCCATGGTTTTCAATTGGTCAAAAGGGTACTCGAATGCTCCGGGGATTATCAGCGCTGCTGCCAGCTGGTTGGCAAAGCTGTCGGAAGCAGCCAGGTTGTTTTCATCGGAGTGGCCGGGGGAAATTTCCGAAAGCAGCGCTTTTAGTGCGGTTTCGGATTCAGGCAGTGAAACCTGCCGGCATGCAGTTCCCTGTACCGGGTATATTATACCAAGCAATAGGATGAGTATGGAAAATAGATGGCTTGAATTCATTACCTCAAAATCTCATTGTTCACGGTTCAAACAAGCGTAACGCGGCAAATGGGACTTTATGGACAGACACTATTTTATGATGAGGTTGATATCCTTCAGCAGTTTATCCTTGTAGGATTTGCCAATGGGAATGGACTTGGCGCCTTCCTGCGTTTTGATGATCACAGAATTATCTTCGATAATATTGATTCGGCTGGTATTCACAATGAAGGAACGGTGAACCCGACTGAACTTATTGGTTGGCAGTTTGGTTTCCACAGCCTTCATGGTAAAGTGAATCGTAAACTTCTCGTTGAAAGTATTGAAGATCACGTAGTTTTCCAGTGCTTCCACCCAAAGGATATCTTCGTATTTAAGCCTAACCAGGGCTGAATTCTTTTTGATAAAAATCTCGTTCTCCTTGGTGTCCACCTTGTTCTTAAACCGGATGTTGGCTTTGTTGATGGCCTTGAAGAAGCGGCTGTACGAAATGGGTTTCAACAGGTAATCAGTGACATCGTAATTGAAAGCGTCAAGGGCATATTTTTCCTTCGATGAAATGATGATGATCTGCGGGGGGTTGGTCAGGGTTTCCAAAAAGTCGATACCGCTCATCTCCGGCATTTCAATATCGAGAAAAATCAGGTCGATATCCTCATCACCGTTGAAAACATTGATAGCGTCCACGGCATTTTCGTAGGATGCCAGCAATCGCAGCTGATCGGTACGGGAAATGAACTCTTCGATTATCCTTCTGGACATCAGGTCGTCGTCAATGATGATACAATTCATAAAAGGAAGATTTCGTCAATAGGTATTGAAACTTCGTCAAATATTTTTCAAATATATGAAAAAAAAGTATGCAAAGGATTTGAAAAAAAAGAATTAAAACCTTACACTTTTCCTTTAAGATGTTGACGGTCAATAAATGCCTTTTCAATCAGCGAAGCATCCCGGATGGATTTTCTGAGCCATTCCAGTTTCAGTTCCTGCTTTTCTGTGTCGGTGAGTTGCCATAGGATGTCCGGCATTTGGCGAAGCCTGTTGGTCAGAAAGTGAATGCATAAGGCGGCGGTGACCGATATGTTGAAACTCTCGGTAAAACCAACCATGGGTATGGTCATGAATTCGTCGGCCATTTCAAGGGCCGGTTGCGAAAGGCCATTCAACTCTGATCCGAACAGGAGCGCTATTTTTCCTTTTTGCAGGTCGAACTGATCGGGAGGGCAATCCTTTTTATGGGGCGAGGTGGCAACAATGCGGTATCCGTCTTTTTTCAGCTGATTTATGGTATCGGCGGTGTTGTCTTCGTGCAGGTTATGGCGGTGCAGGGTGAGCCATTTGTCGGAGCCGAGGGTGATATCGGGACTCAGGCGGTATTCATGCTGGTTTTCGATGATATGAATATCCTGTATGCCAAATCCTTCGCAGGAGCGAAGCACGGCGCTGGCGTTGTGGGGCTGGTAAATATCTTCGAGGACAACGGTGATATAACGGGTACGGAAGTTTAACACCGTGTCGAAGAGTTGAACACGGCGTTTGCTAAGAAATTGAGAAAGGTATTCGATGCGTTGGCTGATCATGGGTACTCAAAAAAAAAGGGAGCAGCAATTGCTCCCTTTAATAGTTTTTCGGCACCATTATTTTACAACATTGGCCAAATCGCTACCAGCTTTGAATTTAACAACTTTCTTAGCGGGGATTTTGATTTCCTTGCCGGTCTGAGGATTTCTTCCTGTTCTAGCACTTCTCTTTGAAACAGAGAATGAGCCAAAGCCTACGAGAGCAACACGGTCACCTTTTTTCAGCGCCTGGGTGGTAGCTTTGATGAAGGCATCGAGAGCTTTTTTGCCGTCAGCTTTGGTAAGACCTGCATTAGCAGCGATGGCGTCGATTAATTGTGCTTTGTTCATAACAAAAATTTTTGAGGGTTAGTAAATTTTCAAAATTTCCTTATACAAATATATAGCAATTTTCAAGCGATGCAAATTCTGAACAATAAAATTTAGCAACTGTTTGCGAGAAATTGTTAATAACCATGTCCGTTTTTAGTGAATTTTCAGACGAAAATCTAAATAAAAAGTTTAAATGAAACTATTTAAAATACTAAATAACAATTATATAATACGATTTTCGTTTTATCCCTTCTAAATAGCAGAATCTGGGCGGTATAGCTAAAAATTGTTGAAATATTTTTCAGTGTTAGCAGGGTAAAGAAACAAATTTGCCAAAAAAAGTGGGTATAACTTAAAAAAGTTATAATTTTGCGCCTCTCACGGAGGAATGGCAGAGCGGTCGAATGCGGCGGTCTTGAAAACCGTTGTCCGCCTTACGGTGGACCAGGGGTTCGAATCCCTTTTCCTCCGCAAAAGAATGAATAGCAACGCCCGGGCCCAGCCCGGGTTTTAAATTTTCAGGGGCCAGGCTCAAGCTTGCTTGAAGCCTGGCCCCTGAAAATTTAAAAAACCTCAAAGCGCAGCTTTGAGGCGTTGCTATTCATTCTTTTGCAGGGAGCCCCCACCTGGGATCACGAGCGTCAGCGAGTAATCCCAGGCTGGATACTGGATACTGGATTCTGGATGCTTGATGTGTGGGTGTGAGTATTTGGTTTTGGGTGTTGTGCTGTATCACGAGCGCAGCGAGTAATC
>JAFGVG010000409.1 GCA_016938095.1 Bacteroidales bacterium | reverse complement strand
CAGCACTCCCTTTGTAGTGATAGATGGCGTTCCCGGTCTGTCAATGAGTTCAGTTGCTCCGCAGGATATTGAATCGATCAGCATTCTTAAGGACGCATCAGCGGGCGCTATTTACGGATCGCGTTCGGCCAGTGGCGTTATTTTAATTACAACTAAAAAGGGTAAATCCGGGCAAGCCACTGTGAATTACGAAGGTTATGTAGCCATCGATAAGGTTTCGAACAAGCCCGAGATGCTGAATGCTGCTGAATGGAGAAGTGCAGTTACCGATATGGGTAGTGATCCTGCAACATGGGACAAGGGCGTTGATACGGACTGGTTTGAAGAAATTATGCGTACCGGCGTATCGCATAACCATAATTTGTCTTTAGCCGGTGGAAATGAATCAAGCAATTACAGGGCCTCATTTTCTTACCTGAACCGCGAAGGCGTTATCATGAAAAATGAGATGCAGCGCCTGAATGGCCGGTTGACTTTTAACCAGAAAGCTTTAAAAGGCAAATTGAACCTTACCTTCACGGGTGCCGGAACCCAAACCGATAACCGGCCAACCGACACATATAACTTCGTGCTGGCTTATAATATGTTGCCGGTATATCCTGTAAAAAATGACGACGGTACCTGGTTCGATATTAAGGAATACGACCAGGGAAATCCTGTACGAAATCTTAGGTATAACCTCAGACAGAACAAAAGGAGCCTTTATTATACCAATATGAAAGCTGACCTTGAGATTTTCGACGGGTTTATTGCAGGGTTGAACCTGTTCAAACAGCGCGAGATGAACGATTACAGCGAATATAACAATTCAACAACCCAACGAGGCCGCGACGATCTGGGGTATGCCAAAAGGGAGTCATGGACACAGGACAAGAACCTGCTTGAGGTTACACTTAATTATACCAAAAGCATAGGAAGAAGCAATTTTGGCGTATTGGGCGGTTATTCATATGAGGATGGCTTATACCAGAATATGGGGGCGCAAAACAGGTATTTTGTGTCTGACATTAATGAGGCCGACAAGCTTGGTTCGGGTCAAAACTTAAGACCGTCAGATGTTTGGTCGGGAAAGAACATGTATAAGCTGATATCATTCTTTGGCAGGGTTAATTACAGTTTTAATGAGAAGTACATTGTCACGGCTACCTTGCGCCAGGATGGTTCAAGCAAGTTTGGTGAAAACCACAAATGGGGTACCTTCCCTTCGGTTTCTGCAGCATGGCGTATTATCGGCGAAGAATTTATGGGTTCACTGCCGGCCGTCAGCGATCTTAAACTCAGGGCAAGCTGGGGTGTTACCGGTAACCAGGAAAGTATCGACCCTTATAAATCAATTGCATTATTCAATGCATCCGGGCAGTATTTCGATAATGGAAAGTGGTACAGCGCTTATGAATATGGCCAGAATCCCAACCCGGACCTGAAATGGGAACAAACTTCCATGTTGAACATTGGATTGGACTATGGCTTTTTGGATAACCGCATTAATGGAACCATCGACTATTACAATAAGAAAACAACCGACCTGTTGTATACTTACAGGGTACCACTGAATCCTTATTTAAAGGATGTGATGCTTGCCAATGTGGGTGCGATGACCAACAAGGGAATTGAAGTTTTAATTAACGGCGAAGTAATTCAGCGAAGCGATTTAAGATGGAGTCTCTCCCTGAACTTTGCCCATAATAAGAATGAGATAACCAAACTTTCAAACGAGGAGTATACCACTGATGCCATAAAAGTAGGCGATGCCTGGGTGCGCGGAGGATCAAACAATACAACCAGCATTGTTGAAGAAGGTAAAGAGGTTGGTACTTTCTATGGCTGGAAATGTCTTGGCCTTGATGCTGATGGCAAATATATTATGGATGATATGATCGACGGAGAGGCAGGCCTTACTGACGAAGACCGCACTTATATTGGGTCAGCCCAGCCAAAGCTTACTTACGGCATTACAAGTAACCTCACCTGGAAAAACTTCGATTTCTCGGTATTTCTGCGCGGCGTGTATGGCAACGATGTGCTGAATTTCAGCAAAATGTCATATGCCACCACACAATGGCTTCCCGGTGCCAATATTCTTAAAGAAGGTTTGGAAAGCGGATTATCGGAGAGTCCGAAATACTGCAGCTACTATATCGAAAAGGGTTCGTTCCTCCGATTGGACAATGCGAGCTTAGGTTACACCATTAACGTAGGTAAAAATTTAGGCATTGAGAGGTTCCGGGTATTTGTAACAACCCAAAACCTGTTTGTGATAACCAACTACAAAGGTCTTGACCCTGAAGTTTCTATGACCTCTCTTGCACCCGGCATCGAAGGCAGGGAATATTATCCTAAAACAAGGACTTATTCGCTTGGCCTTAGCCTGAGCTTTTAACCATTAAATTTTTAAAGCTATGAAAAGTAAGTTTATTAAATATATGATATCCCTGCTCATCACTATGGTTATTTTACCTGTTGAGCAATCATGTACTAACCTGGATGAAGAGATTTACGATCAGGTACCTGTTGAAGAATTCGGCCAGACGCAGCAACAGCGGAATGCATTGATAGCTCCAATTTACAGGAGCCTCAAAAATATTTTTCCCGGCGACTATTTTAATATGGTTGAAACTGTTTCTGACATGGCCGTTACGCCAACTCGTAAGGGAGGCGACTGGTGGGACGGTGGTCAGTTCAAGGAATTCAGGCTTCACAGGTGGTCACCTTCAACCAGTGCGCTTACAAATTCCTATAACAACTTTATGAGCGCCGTAGCAAACTGTAATATGATCTATTACATGATCAACACAAATGAAGGCATATCTGCAGAAGAAAAAAATGCAATCCTGGCTGAAGTCAGGGCAGTGCGTGCCTTCTGGTACTATATGCTCATTGATAACTGGGGCAACGTGCCCATTACCACCGACTTCTTGGATAAGACCAAGCCGGCTACAAAATCCAGGACCGAAGTGTATAATTTTATCGTAACTGAACTCAATGCGGTTAAAGACCAGCTCAGGGATGATGTTGGCCTTGCAAGTTATGGAAAAATGACCAAGGGTGCAGCCTATACCCTCCTGGCGAAAGTATACCTGAATGCCGAAGTATGGAGCGGAACCCCCGAATGGCAGAATTGTATCGACGCCTGTGATGTGGTAATGGAACTGCCTTATATACTGGAGCCTAACTGGAAAACCAATTTCCAGGTGAAAAATGAAACCTCAAAGGAAATTATTTTCCCTTGTGTTTTCAGCACAGCCGACGGCGGCAATCACTTTGCACAGAGAACCCTGCACTATAACGATCCCATAGCGCTCGGCCTTAACATTGGTACTTGGAACGGCATAAGCGCTATGCCGGATTATGTTAAAGCTTTTGACGCGGATGATAAACGACTGAATGGTTCCTTCCTGATAGGGCCTATGAATGATCCTGCCACCGGGGAAGTGTTGAAAACCGCTCACGGACGTGACCTGATCCATACCGTTGATATTGCGATGACCAACATTGAAGACGATTGGGGAGAGGTTGAGCAGGAAGAAGGCGCCCGTATTAACAAATGGGAATTTGAGCCGGGACAGAACGGCGATGCCGAAAATGACTTCGCGATTTTCCGCCTCGCAGATGTTTACCTGATGAAAGCTGAAGCCCTTGTAAGGTTAGCAACTGACAACGAAACGGCCACCGACCTGGTGAATGAGGTAAGGGAAAGAGCATTTGACGATCCTGCAAAGCTTTATACATCCGTTACACTCGAGGACATTTATAAAGAACGCAGGTTTGAATTTGCCTGGGAATGCATGACCCGCCAGGATATGATTCGTTTTGGCAAATTCCTTGATCCCATTCCGGTTTGGAAGCCCTATACCAGTGATTCAAAGTATCTTTTATTTCCGATACCCAGAACAGCGCTGGAAGCTAACGAACAGTTAGTCCAAAACCCCGGATATTAATCCACCGGTAAGTTTAACCATGCAAAGAGGCTGTGTAAAAAGTCTGGTCAAGTGGATACTTCATTGCGAACGAAGTGAAGCAATCTCAATGATTGCTACGCTTGTACCTCGCTCGCAATGACGGCTTTGGTCGTTCTCCCTTACAATGACGATCAGAAAAACTTTTTACACAGCCACTTTGTTTTTTATAGTTCTTTTGATTTATCTCCATGATGCTTTTGACCATCTGAAATCTTTTACATAGGTTTGAAGCTGTAATGAAGCAGCTTTTCTCTATCAGAGCGTTCGGAGCGTATAACAGTCTTCCCGGCAGGAT
>JAFGVG010000062.1 GCA_016938095.1 Bacteroidales bacterium | reverse complement strand
GCTGTTGCCACTATGGCAAATTCCCCGCCATGAGGTTGCATGTAAGTTCCGCCATGTCCCACATCCATATTTGCGACAAAAACAGGCACATGGTTAATCCTTTTAAAATCGTCCATACCATTGTTGTAGGCAATATCTTTTTCACCGCCTAAAAGGTAAAGCGCCGGGGTATGTAGCTTTTCAAGCTGGTCTTTTGTGATTTGCGGCATGCCGGGCATTCCGCTTACCGGGTTGGGTAGTACCCCGCTGTTACATACAATAATGGTTGTTAATCTCGGATCGCCGGCTACTTCAAGGGTTTGCAATCCACCGCACGACATGCCGCTGACAGCAATTTTTTGGATGTCGATTTTTCCGTAATAGGGGCTCTTTTTATCACTGTTTTGAGCAATAGCCCAATCAATGGCATCCAGCATTTGAGAAGAAAGTGATTGATCCCTTTTTTGTTCTCCTATTTCCGGCATGGGACCAATGGCAATAACCAAAAAGCCATGAGAAGCCACTTCGCTTAAAAAATTCAGATGTTCCCAGGGCGAATTGGCACAGGCACCGTTTCCCCAGGCTATTATGGGAAGTTTGTTATTTCCGCCAAAAGCATCCAGGTTTTCCGGTCTGAAAAGGGTATGCGTGAGCAACGAGGAGTCTGTTTGCATAATGGCTTTGTAGGGTCCGGTTCCTCCATCTTCAATAATTCTCATCTTACCTGGCTGCGCAGTTAATGAACCGGCCAGTGCCAGTATGAATACGAGTGTGGTTAATGTCTTCATCGATTGATATCTTTTAATTCAACAACAGTTATTTTACTTCGGACATGATTTTCCTTCTTGAAGGAAACCTCCATTCATTACCGTCGAATGTAATAAATAATCCATCATATTCAAAAACGAATCTCACCTTGTTTTTTAATTGGGCAGGTACGATCTCGAAAGAAGAACAGGAAGTAATGGTTTGGCTATATAACCTGTTGCCCCGGTTAAAAGCATTCTTATACAGGGTGTTATAAATTTAGCCTGCAGGTGTCAGCTTTCCTCCGCGAACAGTTGCACCCAGTACTATTCCCGCACTTATCAGCACAATATTTTTTACAATATACTGTCCTTCGAGGGTAAGTGCAATGGGAAATACATGAAATGTCAATCCATTTTTTGACATCCAGGTTGTAATGACAATATCCGCTTGATGAAATGCTTTTCCCCGAAGATTCATAACCGATGTTTTGCTCAATTACAAAAACAACAGAAAGTAAAAAGAGTTTAATGCACTGCAAACTAAAATATTAAGAATGTCCATTCAGCTTTCAGCCAACTTGTCTACGGGCCACCACCTGACGTTATCAATACCTTGCACGATCTGGTATGCCTCAACCGTAACCACAATAAGCGCACAGTCATCGGAACTCAAAAAGGACTCCAATTCGGGATGTCTTTTTAGATGTGCGTTAAGAGCCGAATCACGCTCTTCCGGCACAGCCACTTTTGCATTACCAAATGCGGTAATCACATAACCTTTCTGTAGAACTGCTTTGTCTGAGTTTCCTACTTCAAAGAGAACAGCCACCTTTCCGTTAAGTGCCAGGTTACGAAACTTACGAGTACTGCGATATGTCGCAAAGATCAATTGCCGGTAACCTTCAACCGTTGTAATTGCAATTAAACTTGCATGTGGCTGACCCGCTCCCTCTGTTGCCAGAACAGCGAAGCGACTGGATTCAAGGGCTGCTTCCACTACATTCCTAAGTTTCATCGCCATGGGTTTAGTTTTTAATATGACTTTTCCGGCTTTTAACCCAACTTGTTTGTGAACGGGAATATTTCAAAATATTTCTATTCCAAGGTAAACAAAAATTCCGATATTTATCTGAACACATAAATAGCCTTTGTTGTTATGAGGTTGAGACTGTTAAAAATCGGGCAAATGTGTTTTAAAAAGTATCGTTTGCTTTTTGTGGCTTTTTCTCATTAAATAATCAACCATTAAGCATGCATTTATGCACAATAAGAAAGCCAATTTATACCTGGTGCTGTCTGCATTTTTCATTGGAAATGCATTATTGGCAGAGCTTACCGGCGTGAAGATTTTTAGTTTGGGGAAAACACTTGCAGGCCTTTTTCACAGCATGAACATTACCGGTTATGATTTTTTAGACCTGAATATGAGCATTGGCGTGGTGATTTGGCCTTTGGTTTTTATTACCTCAGATATCCTCAATGAGTATTTTGGCAGAGCAGGAGTCAGAAAAATCAGTTTTATTACAGCGGCATTAATCGCTTATTCCTCTATATTTCTGATCGTGGCCAACAAATTGCCGGCAGCGGATTTCTGGATGGAAAACAACAGGTCAATTAGCGGAAGTGATGATTTTGACATCAATTTTGCATATCAAACCGTATTCAGGCAAGGTATTAATATCATCGCGGGATCGCTTGTCGCCTTTCTGGTGAGTCAGCTTGTAGATGCCTATACTTTTTCGTGGCTAAAGAAACTAACAAGTCACCGGTATCTTTGGCTGCGGGCAACAGGGTCCACAGTGATATCGCAATTAAT
>JAFGVG010000408.1 GCA_016938095.1 Bacteroidales bacterium | reverse complement strand
TGGACTTTTGTCGCCGCCAGTCAGCATATTTTGGGAATCAGACCGGGATTCGACGGCTTATATGTTGATCCCTGCATTCCCAAACAGTGGAAAGAGTTTTCGGTAACCCGGAAATTCCGTAACGCCACTTACCATATAAAAGTCGCCAATCCAAATGGTAAAAGCCGTGGTGTAAAGGAAATGAAAGTGGATGGAAGGCTTATTACCGGAAATGTACTTCCTGTTTTTAACGATAACCAGGAACATAACGTTGAAATCACGCTCGGATGAAAAACAATTATTTAATGAACCTCTTAACCCTGGCTGTATTGTTTATAGGTGTATTCTGCCAGGCCCAGACCGAATCTGTGCTGATTCCGCAAACAGGTTACCTGGCCGGAATGGGCAAGGTTGCTGTGATTCGTGTACCGGCTGACTCATTTTGGGTTACCAGTGCCGGTAACAAGGTAGTGCTAAAAGGTAAGCTTTCCGAAAATAAGGAATGGTCGTTTTCCGGTGAAAAGGTGCAGTTAGCCGATCTTTCTGTAATAAGTGCTGTTGGCGATTACACCTTATCCATACGCGGTACCAACCAGTCGCGTGTTTTTGGTATTTACCAGGATCCTTATGGTCTCCTGGCCAACGCAGCAGTAAAAGCGCTATACTATAATCGTTGCAGCTACCCCATTTTGCCCGAGTTTGGCGGAAAATGGGCCCGTAAAGCCGGACACCCCGATACAAAAGTTTATGTGCATGCTTCGGCTGCAACGGAAGCCCGCCCCGAAGGTTTTGAACTATCAAGCCCCGGAGGTTGGTACGACGCCGGCGATTACAATAAGTACATTGTCAATTCAGGGATATCAACCTATACCATGATGCTGGCCTGGGATATGTACCCGGAGTACTGGAAAAGCAGAAACCTTAATATTCCCGAATCGTGCAACGGTTTGCCCGATTTGGTTGATGAAATGCTTTACAACCTTCGCTGGATGCTGACCATGCAGGATACCGACGGAGGTGTATACCATAAATGCTCCACCCTTCAGTTCGAAGGCTTTGTTATGCCCGATGAAGCAAAAAACAAACGTTTTGTTATTCAGAAAAACACTGCGGCATCTCTTGATTTTGCCGCTACCATGGCTCATGCTGCACGACTGTTGCAGCCTTTTTCGAAGGAGCTGCCCGGACTGGCAGACAGTTGTAAAAAAGCTGCTGTAAAAGCCTGGGAATGGTGCAGGTTGAACCCTGCCATCCTTTACACGCAACCCAAAGACGTGGGTACAGGTGCATACGGTGATAATAACATAAGCGATGAATGGTTCTGGGCAGGTGTTGAAATGAGCCTGCTCACAAACAGTGCATTCCCCGACAGCCTGTTGGAGAAATTGGAGTTTAAAACACCCACCTGGAATAATGTGGGACAGCTTGGACTGATCACTGCTTTAACCAATAAAGGTCAGCTTAGCGCTGAAACAATAGATAGGTGTAATAACAGGTTCATGCAGTATGCCGATAAACTGATCGCCATTGCAAATAACGCTGCCTACCCAGTAAGTCTTGATTTCTTTGCCTGGGGTAGCAACAGCGATGTTGCCAACCAGGGATTATTAAAGATGGTTGCTTATGAAGTGAGTGGTGATAAAAAATTCCTGCAGTCAGCCATTAACGATATGAATTACCTTACCGGTGTCAATCCTACCGGCTATTGTTATATCACCGGTTTTGGTGAGAAATCATCAATGAATATCCACCACCGTCCCTCAGGTGCCGATGGCATTGTTGATCCTGTTCCGGGTTTTTTGGCCGGTGGTCCGAACACTGTGGTTATGACCGATTGTCCCGATGTAAAGCGCAGTAAATTTCCTGCATTGTCGTATGTTGACGAATTGTGCAGTTATTCCACCAACGAAATAGCCATTAACTGGAATACGCCGCTGGTTTTTCTGGCCGGTGCAGTAAGCTATGCCGGAACACTTAGGTATTAATGAAAGGTTAAACGTTTTTAATGCTCAAATCCCGCCGGGGCACATTGCCCCGGTACTATTAAAAAACCCGGGTCAAAAGCCCGGGTTTTCTTTTATATTCAGCCGAATGCAAAAAAATAGTCCTGATTCCACCTTGGAATCAGGACTGCAATTTATATAAAGTAGTTAGGGGTTCACAAAGATAATAGAATTTTTGAATTATTGAAGATGATTTCCTTTTAATCCAACTTTAAATCCCCAAATGGAATAATACAGAATATACAGGTAGCATGGAACACATATCCAGTAAGCTGTTTGAGGGTTACCGGCAAAAATATCACTTAATTTTCCCCATACCAATGGGAGCAAAGCGCCACCGGCAATCATCATAATTAGAATGGAAGAACCTGTCTTGATGAATTTTCCAAGATCGTGTATGGCCAGTGGCCACATGGCAGGCCACACCAGTGCATTGGCAAAACCCAGCAGGGCAACGAACATTACAGAAGTTTTACCTTCAGTAAATATGGCTAAAAGCGTAAAAATTACACCCATAATGGCCGATAGCTTTAAAGCGGTCCGCTGGGTAATTATTTTTGGTACCAGTATCAGGCCTATCAACACATAGCCAACAATCATGGCAAAAAGTGTATACGTAGTGAATATCTTGGCTTCAGCTATGGGAATGCCTAGGGCAATGCCATAACGGATGATGGTATCGCCGGCAATAACTTCAACACCCACATACAGGAATAGTGCCAGTGCACCAAGCCACAAGTGTGGAAACTGGAAAATGCTGGTACGGGTTGAAGTGACCTGTGTATCGGTTTCTTCTTCGGGTTCGGTTTCCACATCGGGCAGGGGAGAGAACTTAACCCCAATACCAAGCAAAACAAGCACAATGGCCATAACAATATAGGGCGGAATAACCCGCATGGCAAGTTGGTCGAGGGCTAACACCTTGTCGGCTTCACCAAGTGTGGCCAGGTTGGCGACAAAAGCATCACCGTCGCTGAGGATAAAATAAGCGAGAATTAAGGGAGCGATGGCCCCTGCAAGTTTGTTGCAGATGCCCATGATACTGATGCGGGTTGCCGCCGATTCACGCGGGCCGATAATGGTGATATAGGGGTTTACGGCAGTCTGCAATATGGCAAGTCCTGTTCCCATAACAAAAAGACCTAGCAGAAATATGGCATAAATCCTCGAAATCGCAGCCGGTATGAATATCAATGCACCCACAGCCATAATCATAAGCCCCACCATCATGCCATTTTTAAAACCGGTTTTGGAAAGTACCCACGATGAGGGGAGTGCCATTACAAAATAGGAAATGTAAAAGGCAAAAGCAACCAGTAAGGCCTGAAAGGTGGTGAGTTCACAGGCAATGGTCAGGTAAGGTATCAGAATACCATTCAGCCAGGTAACGAAGCCGAAGATGAAAAACAGGGCCCCGATGATCAGCATGGGTATCCAATAGCTGTTACCTGTACCGGCAGTTTTCTCAATTTCTTTCTTGGCAGTTTTTTCCATATTCAATTCTTGTTAGGTAAATACAAATGTTAAGGTAATTGTTTTGCCCGAAAATCAAAAGAACTTTATCGCAAGCTTCAAAAAAGCCTGTAGGCAAAACAAACCTAACGCAAATTTTTATGGACTAAGGTTTAAATTGCGTATTGCAATATTCATTTAGCGTCATTCTGTATTGCTTCAGGGAGGAGGCATTGTTTATCAGGCAGTAATTATATGTTTGCAGTATGGCTTTCAGGGAAGTTTCCATAGCTGTAAATATTCCTTTTGTAATTGGATCAGTGATCTTATCAGGTGTGTCAACACCTTGTTTCTCATCCTGCTGTTTCAGATTATAAAAGGAAGTGACTTTTTTACCGTTAAACACCATCACATAATCTCCTTCGATAAGTTGGTACATCCCATTGACAAAGCTTATGGCCCGGTGCGGGACTGAAGCGTTGAACAAACTCTCTCCAAAAGCAAAAAAAGGTTTTGGGTATCCCAGGTAATCAAGCACAGTGGGCATAATATCAATTTGTTGGGCCACAGTGCTGTCGATGCCTTTAAAAAGACTGTCGGATGGATGATAAAAAGCAATGGGAATGGCATACATGCCGGTGGTGCTGTTATAAATCCTCTCAACTGCTTGTGCAGCATGATCGGCAGTGAAAACAAACAACGTGTTATTATACCAGGGCATTTCCTGAGCAGTTTCAAAAAATTCTCCCAGCGCCTTATCGGTGTATCTGATGCTTTTCAGAATGGGAAGTGCACCATCGATAAATTTTTCCTTATATTTTTCAGGTATATTATAGGGATGATGCGAGGAAAGCGTAAATACAGCAGTGAAAAATGGCTGTGGAAACCGATCTATCTGCCTGGCAAAGTATTGTAGATAAGGTTCATCCCAAATTCCCCAATGACCGTCGTAATCAGCATCGTTGTTGTATTCGTTGCGCCCGAAATAATGTTCAATTCCTGCCACGTTGGCGAAATTATTGAAATCCATTGTTCCGTTATTCCCACCGTGGAAGAATGAAGTATGATAACCTTCCTTTCTCAACAACAAAGGCAGACTTTCAATCATATTATCGGCATATTTCGAACCGATGTAAGGTTTATCCATTAGGTTTGGTATTCCGGCTATTATAGCCGGCATGGCCTCATATGACTGTGTGCCGTTGGCAAAAGCGTTGGTAAAAACCAAAGATTTTCTGAGTATTGAATCGAAACAGGGCGTGTAACCCTGTCCACCATTCATAAAACCTGAATATTCTCTGGAGAAACTCTCAAGAATAAATATTACAACGTTCATCTTTTTTGGGGCCCGCTTTTCCTCCACCTGATGAACCGGATAATAAATACGGGTCAAGGAATTCGCTGAAAAATACCGGTGTTCTTCCAGACTCTCGTTTTCAATGGATTTAATAATGGAAAATGGGGTGTTAAGAACCAGGGGCGCATGCTTAAGCTCGGAATAATTGGTTGCATCAATGATGCCCATTGGTTTAAGCGAAGTACCCATGGCACCCCAACGCATAAAACAGATAATACCGACAAGTACAAGTGTCTGATATAGGAAAGATTTAATTGACAACTTTTCATCCACTAACCTGTCATAACGCAACCTGGGCAAGCAATACCAGAATAAGATGATCAAAACGGTATAGGAAAGGACCACATACCAGTATTCTTTAATAAACAGTGGAATTTGAAACCATACATCCTGGTTGGTTCCCATTAACGTGAATATGGAAGAGGTGATACGCTTATTGATAAAATCGAAGAATTTAGCATCGATAAAATTGGTTAGCAATGCTATTGAATTGATAAGAAAAAACAGTAGATCATAGGATTTCTGAACGCTGTGGTTATTTTTATAGGAACCGGGAAGCAGGTAAAAGATGAAAATGGCATTGGTGAATACGATGGCGGCAATATCAAAACGGATACCGGTAAGAAATATTTTCAACAGTTCAACAAACGAAACATCTTCAAAGTAACCTGCATTCAATATATAAAAAAAAAGACGTGATACTGTATACAACAGAAGTGTCAGCAGAACCCTCTTTAGAAACAGCAACACATGTTGGAAGTAGTTTAGCATGAAATCTGGTTTTGCGCAACAAACCTACTTGTTTTTTTTCAAACTACAATAAAACAACCCGGCAGGTAAGCGCTAACCTGCCGGGCGCAACGTAACCAAATTCCAACCCCTAACTATTCATCTTTAATAATTTCCGCCGGATTCACCCTCAACGCTCTGATAATCTGGTAACTGATGGTGGTCAGGGCTACCAGCAGGATAATGCCTGTGGCAATCAGAAATTCCCATATTTGAATTGGGTATTTATTGGCCCCCGGTAAACTCTTGTAGGCATAAAAAGCTGCTGGCCAGGCAAAAACAACAGATATAACCAGCAGTTTGACAAATGTTGATGCAAGTGTATAATATAACTGGCCCCCGGTAAAGCCCAGCACCTTCCGGATGCCCACCTCCTTAAGTTTTGTGCGGGTATAAAAAAGTATCAGTCCGAATAGCCCTATGGATGACACAAAGATGGAAAGCACTGCAAACAGCAGGTTGATCTTCATCAGGTGCCGCCATTCAGTCACAGCATTTTCATTTTGAATGCGCGATTGAATATTCTTGAATTCAAATGCATCATCGGGAAAGAACGACTGGAATTCTCGCTCAACAATTTCTTTTGCCTTTCGTTCTGTACCAGGTTTAAAACGTACCGAGAAAATGGTGTTTGAACTTATGGTATCGGGTATCAGCCTGTAAAAGTGAGGTTCCAGGGGATTGTGTACCGAAAATACGATGTAATCCTTTATGATTCCGATAACCGTAAATGACCTGCCCCGGATATCCAGTTTCATCCCAATAGGATCTTTCCATCCAAAAGTCTGGATGGCGGTTTCATTCAACAGGCATTTATCAAAATCCCCCGGATAGTCACGTGAAAAATTCCTTCCTTCCACAATCTTCAGGTCAAAAGTGGACACAAAATCATACCCGATCTGGCTGTACCTGATAAATGTTTTTTCATCAGGGAAACCACCTTCCCAGTTAACATCGGCACCACCCGGCAGAACAAAAGGGATGTAATCGGAATGACATACATCAACAATTTCAGCATGGCTCATCAGATTCTGACGCAATGTGCTGGTGGGTCCTTTTTTATCTGTTACTATATTGGCGAACAACACGTGTTCCGAATCAAAACCCATGTTGCGGTTTACCATGTAATGCGTTTGGCGGTAAAAGACAAACCCAACAACCAGCAGGAAAATGGCTATGCTGAACTGGGCTGTAACCAATACCTTGCGCAGGCTCAAACCATTCTGTTTTTCTTCGATCAGTTTTTGCTTCAGCGCTTTTACCGGGTTAAATGAAGATATGGCATACGCCGGGTATATTCCAGAAAGAATACCGGTTATTAGTGCGGTAATAACCACCACAACCATGAGGAGTGAATAATTATAGTCGGTGCTTAGGGTTTCGCCTCCCATCAGCCGGTTGACAAGGGGTGATACATACCTTACCAGCAAAATTGCCATGATGCAACTGATCATAGCAAGAATCAGGTTTTCAGCCATGAACTGGTACCAAAGCTGTCTGCGTGTGAAGCCAATCGTTTTTTTGATGCCAATTTCCCTGAAACGGGTGGAGGCGTTCGCTGTTTGCAGATTGACATAGTTGATAGATGAAAGGATCAGTATGAGCAGCCCGTTGAAAATAAGCAATCCGATGGCGATATAGAAATCGGGCTGAAAGTAGGGATTCAGGTACAATTGTGACATGGGTCGCAGATAGGGAAAATGCATCTCGTTGTAATCCTTCATGGCATAGTGAATTTTTGCATCTACCTGGGCAGGATCAGCATTTTTCTTCAGCAATACATATGTCATGAAAGAATATGCCCGGTAATTGTCTTCATATCCTTTCCACCCTGTTATTGCAGTAAATGATTCCATGGGCAGCAGGTATGCCGGTTCCCAGGTCGACTTATCGGGGAAATCCTTGTATACACCGGTGACTGTGCAAACCAGTTTGTTTTCGAAGTAGATTTGTTTGCCCAGTGCAGGTTTTCCGTTAAATATCTTATTGGCCAGTGACTGCGACAGAACAATGGTAAAGGGTTCCGATAAAGCCTTTTCAGGACCTCCTTCTGTGAAATGAAAAGTAAATATGCTGAAAACAGAGGGGTCAGCATAAAATCCCCAGCGGGTGAGGAATTCCCTTTCCTTGTCCGCTGACAGAAAAATACCGTTCTTATTGTTATCTCCTACATCATGTATCAGGGCTATTTCTTCTATTTCCGGTAACCCCACCAGGTCGTGACGACTCAGGGCTGCGGTTACGCTGGCAGAATGCTGAACCCTATTGTCCTGTTGGTTCATAAAAAACTGCACCCTGTAAATCCGGTCGTAATGCTCCTGGCACCTGTCGTAACTCAACATGGCATTGATAAATTGACCCAGCAGGATGAAGGAGGCAAATCCCAAAGTCAGCCCAAGCAGTGTTGCCAGGGAGAACACCGGGTCTTTCCGGAACCGCCTTGCCAGTATGTTAAATGAGTGTGTAAACATTTTTCAGCTGTTTAAATTATATACTGGTTGGAAAGTACGGTCAACCTGTTCGGTGATGATCTTCCCATCGAACAGGTTGATGATCCGGTGTGCTCTTTCAGCATGATTCATTGAGTGTGTGACCATAACAATGGTGGTTCCTTCGGTATTCAGCTTTTCAAGCATCTGCATCACCTGTTCCCCGTTTTGTGAATCCAGGTTTCCTGTGGGTTCATCAGCCAGAATCAGTTTCGGACTGGTAATCAGGGCACGGGCAACTGCCACACGTTGTTGCTGTCCGCCTGAAAGTTGCCTTGGAAAATGATCCTTGCGGTGTCCGATCTGCATATACTCCAGTATTTCATTTACCATTTTCTTCCGTTTTGAACGGGAAGTACCAAGTGCAACCAATGGAAGCTCCACATTTTCGAATACATTCAGATCGTCAATCAGGTTAAAACTTTGAAAAACGAACCCGATATTTCCCTTGCGCAAAAGGGTCCGCTGTTTTTCACTCAAAACAGTAACCTCAGTACCATCAAAAAAATACTGCCCGCTACTGGAGCAATCCAGCAACCCCAAAATATTCAGCAAGGTTGATTTTCCGCAACCCGAAGGACCCATAATGGCCACAAACTCACCTTTTTTTACGTCCAGGTTTACTAGTTGCAATGCAGTGGTTTCAATCAAGTCGGTCTGGAAAATTCTTGAAAGATTTTCTGTATGAATCATGTTATTGTTATTTTACTGAAGATATGCCAAAGTTATGCCAATGTTATATATTTCAGTATATCAATAAATTATATTATTATCACAATAAGGAGTTGTTAAAATATTTTACACATGTGAGTTAATTTTTTTTACATTTGAATTAAAACTGTTGCCATGAAAGAGGGTCGATTGCTCATCGCCGACGACAACAAAGGGTTGCTGAATGCACTTCAGTTGCTGCTTCAACCCACATTCGAAGATGTTGTTGCCTTATCCAATCCCAACACATTATTGACTGTAATGACAAAGAGCGTTTTCGATGTCATTTTACTCGATATGAACTTTAAGGCTGGAGTCAATACAGGTAATGAAGGTCTGTTCTGGCTGAAGGAAATTAAAAGGCACCATCCGAATGCCGAGGTGGTTATGATCACTGCTTATGCAGATGTGGACCTGGCAGTAAAAGCCCTCAAAGAAGGAGCATGCGATTTTGTAGTGAAGCCCTGGGACAATGAGAAGCTAATTGCTACACTGAAAGCAGCGTACCGGCTTCGGAAATCAAACAAGGAAATCAACCTGCTTAAATCAAAAGAAGCACTTTTGAAAAACGAAACCAACCGCAATTATCCCATTGTTACAGGTGACTCTCCTGCCATGAAAAACGTGATGCAGGTGGTGCAAAAAATTGCGGCCACCGATGCCAATGTGCTGATCACCGGTGAAAATGGAACAGGAAAAGAATTGATCGCCAGGGAAATCCACAGGCTATCCACCCGCAATAAAGAGACATTTGTGCTGGTTGACCTGTCGTCGCTTACCGAAACCCTTTTTGAGAGTGAGTTGTTCGGACACAGGAAAGGATCGTTTACCAATGCCTATGAAGACAAAACGGGCCGGTTTGTATTGGCCGACAAAGGTAGTCTGTTTCTGGATGAAATTGGCAACATCCCCATGGGTTTGCAGTCTAAACTGCTGACCGTGCTTCAGTCCAGAACCATTACCCCTGTGGGAGCCAATGCTGAAATACCGGTTGACATCAGGCTGATCAGTGCCACCAATAAAAATCTTTCGCAAATGATTGCCTCCGGACAGTTTCGGCAGGACCTGCTCTACAGGTTGAATACCATTCAGATCCACCTTCCCCCGCTAAGGGAACGCATTGAGGATATCGAAATGATCGTCGGTCATTTTATGAGCATATATACCAGAAAATACGGGAAGGTTGGGATGGAAATCAGCGATGAAGCCATGTCGAGATTAAAAAGTTATTCCTGGCCCGGCAATGTCCGTGAGCTGCAACATGCCATGGAGAAAGCGGTGATCTTATCGGACCACAGCAAGTTGCTGGCACGCGATTTCTATTTTGGTGCTGAAGAGTCAATTTCCGTGAGCCATGCAGAAACCCTGGAGGAGATGGAGAAAAAGATGATCGCCAGCGCGCTTAGGAAAAACGGGCAAAATCAGAGTGCTGCTGCCCAGCAGCTGGGTATCACACGCCAGACATTGTATAATAAAATTAAAAAATATGGTATCTGAGCGACTTTTACATCGTGCATCAAAGTATGTTCTTTTGGTGATTCTGGCGCTTACGATATTCGTGGCCGGGTTCCTGGCGGCCCGATCTGAATTCATTGCTGCCGGATTTTTCATTCTTTGCGCTTTTGCTTGTGGCAGAATTCTTTTAAGAATTTATGATGCTACCAACCAATCTGTTGCTGCATGGTTCAATGCACTGCAGAACAACGATACAGCAGTTCAATATACTTTAGGGAAGAAAAACAAATCACTGTCTGCTCTGTATGAAGGCTTCAATAAACTGAACAGACACTTCCAGAAAATCAGGGAAGACAGCGAGATCAATGAAAAATACTACAAAGCATTGATCCGTCATTCTGCTACCGGTATGCTGGTGCTTAATGGTGATTCGGTTGAACTGATTAACCGGACTGCCTGTAACTATGCCGGCATTTCACCCGATTCAACCAACCCGGATTTGCTCAGGATAAAGAATCCTTTGTTTTATGAAGCAGTCCGGAATATTGAACCAGGGATGGATTTAACCTATAAGCAGGTTTCGGGAAAAAGTTTTCAGCTGCTTGCATTTAAAGCAACCGGACTCCGGAAAGGGAATAGTTCGGTGAAAGTGGTTTCCATTCAGGATATCCGCTATGAATTGGAATCAAAAGAACTGGAATCATACAAAAAGCTCATCAGCGTTTTGACTCATGAGATCATGAACCTGATGTCGCCGTTGACTTCGGTGTCAAAAGCCCTTTATTCATTGTACCATAAGGATGGGAAACCGGTTGCTCTTTCGGTTGTGAATGACCATACTTTAAGCTCCACTGTAAACGGACTCCGGGTTTTTGATGAGCAAACCAATGCCATCTTGAGTTTTGTAGGCAATTACCGGAAAATTGCTAAAATACCACCACCAGCGTTCAAACCTTTCGATACCCGGGAATGGCTGGAACAGCTGAAAATTGTTTACTCAGGAAAGATGGCAGAGCAGGGTATTACATTTGATATACATGGCGAAGGAGGGCCCAAAACCATCCTGGCTGATAAGAACCTGATCAACCAGGTGTTGATTAACCTGATCAACAATGCCATTGATGCAGTAGCTGAAAATGAAGAATCACGGGAAATTATGCTGGAAGTAGCTGCTTCAGCCAGAAACCGGACTACCATCGCCGTGATCAACAACGGGCCCTCAATACCCCCTGATATTCAGGAGAAAATCTTTGTTCCGTTCTTTACCACCAAAAAGAACGGCTCAGGCATCGGGCTCAGCATCTGCCAGGAGATCATGAAACTGCATAAAGGCTCACTGACCCTGATTTCATCACCCAATTCGCAAACCAGTTTTATAATTGAATTGTAGATTACTGCTGCTACTAAAAAACCACTTCCCTTCCAAACGGAGTCAGCGCCAGGTGGGCTAGTTTGAAATGCTGTTTGGCAAACGGAATGCCAATAATGGTAATGCCCAGCAATATGCCAAAAAACATATGGGTAAGGAAGATCCAGATACCACCGACAAAAATCCAGATAAAATTCATGAGGGTGGACAGGCATCCGGGTTGGTTTTCGCGTGTGCGGATCTCTGCGCCAAAAGGCCAAAGTTCGAGCATGGCCAGTTTAAGTGTTTGCAGGGCAAAAGGAATGCCAATGATGGTGATCATAAGGGCCACGCTGGCCATCACATATTCAATGGCCGTAAATAACCCGCCAAATACAAGCCAGATAATGTTCCCGATTAAGCGCATGTTGAAAAGGTTTTATATGTTTTCTTTTTCAGATATACTTATTTGAAATTCATTTATTTACCTGATAAATCATTGGTTGTCAATGAAATGGTACCCAAATCCAAGATATAGGATATTGTCAATCTCATGCACATAACCATCACCTTTTAGCTTACTCATAAGACCTTTGTTAAAACGCATAAAAATGTCAAAACGGCCAAATTCATAGCCGCATACCATGGGCGCTGATAAAGTAAATTTCCGGTAATATCTGCCATTGAAATGTCTTCCGATATCATTTCCTTCACTATCATACAGTTTCTGGTCAGTAACACATTCTGTATGAATCAGGAAACTACCTGCAATGCCTGTTCCAACATAAAAACTCCGGAGTATTTTATACCGGCCCGTTAAGCCAATCACGGCCTGGTGATTAATGGTCCGGTTTTCTGCATGCCCCATATCAATTCCCTGAATATCCCTAAGGGTAAAACCAGGCTCCATACGGTTTTTGGTTTCCAGATACTCCAACGAGCCTAAAACTGCAAATTTCTCATTAAGACTGGCTTTGTAAAATGTTCCCAGATTGAAGATTGATAAAAGCGGTTTAGCCTTTATGTCATCATTCAGGGGGACATCGCATTTAAGGGTAGTGAAATAGATATTGATACCTGAAAAAATGCCAAAATTTCCTCGCTGCGCATACACTGTCATTGAGGTTAAAAACAGGCAGCAGATAAATAAAAGCCTTCCAATCATAGGTTTTATTCCTTAATTAAATAAGTCCTGAAAACTTTATTGTTTTCAACTATTTCGCAACAATAAGCACCTGGCTTTTCCCTGGAGAAATCAATCATTAATTCGCGGGTATCTGTGACCGTGAATTTCTTAAAATTCCCATGACTGTCATTGATTAATATCTCAGCACTGGTTTCCCTGTTAAAAGCTATGTATAGGTATTCTTTAAAAGGGTTAGGGAACATAACAGGGCTGGCATTGTAAGATGATTCCGCATTCGTTGTTTTCAATGTCAGATTAAGTTCCCTGGTTTCATATTCATCGTCGCCGGAGCATGACAACACCAGCATCACTATTACCAGATTCAGGAAAATCCTGTTCATATTGTAATTAATGTGTAAAGC